>CAZGYS010000179.1:0-10551 GCA_964530305.1 uncultured Leptospiraceae bacterium | reverse complement strand
CACCAGGGCTCCGAATGCTCCCCCGGCCTCTCCGTCTCCGATGGCGATGTGCGCCGCCGCGGCGAGACTGAAATTAAAAAAGAATCCGGCATAGGCCCATTCCTTGAGTTCGGCCGATTTCCTCGTCCAGATGGCCAGAAGTCCCAGAACCTTGGCCGTCGCCAGCGGGTAAATCAGATAGGGCGGGAAACCCAGCTTCTTCCATGCTTCTACGATGGCTTCATTGTTGAATACATACATGGATACGGAAAAAATCATCATGGCCGTGAGCAGGCCGGTGGTGACAAAATATACGATTCTCCAAACTTTCATGATACCTCCAGTACGGTAAGTTTGCTGTTTATCAATGCCGGGTCGAAACCCGGAAACGTCTAAATAAGCGTAAACGCCCGCGGGTGACCTTCAATTTCCGTCCAGGGACGCCCCAGGCTAAGGAAATCACGAAATTGTCCGATATCTGAACCGAGGTCCTTATGCGTTTTCTGCGATTGTTCATTTGTATGAGTTTGCTGGTCACCGCCGCGGCCGAGGCCCGGTCCGGTCCCGGCACGGGCACCGCCGACAAAGGGAGCGGACTGGATAAGGTCGCCGCGCGCAAGTTCATTCAGGAAAACCTGACCTTGATTGCGAAGCGAGACGAACGAATCTTCTCCGCGGTAACGGACGGCTCGCGAGTGCTGACGCCGGACTTTACTCGCCGGGTACTGGGTTATCGGGCCGAGAAGGATCGCCGGAACGCGCGTCTGTGGCGGCGACTATTCCCCGGATACTCGCGCCTGCCGAAGCATCATATAAAGTACATCAAGATCACCGAGCGCCACGGGCCCCTGCGCGCCGAGGTTCGCGTCCAGACGGGCGGCACGGAAAACAGCCTCCAGTGGAAAACGGTGAAAGCCAGTTTCGTCATGCTCAAGGTCAAGCTCCCTCGCCGTAGCCGCGCCCTGAACTGCAAGGTCTACAAAATCGAAGGGCGATTGTACTGGGAACCTTTCGGCTGGTAGTGCCGGCGCCGCAACGCGTGCCCAGAATTAGTCGATTGACCCGCGCGCTTGTATTTATTTCCTTGCGGTCATGTCCACGGTCGTTATTTACGAAGTGGGACCGCGCGACGGTCTCCAGAACGAGCATCGAGTAGTTCCCGCCGAGGCGAAGATTCGTTTCGTCGAGAAATTGATCGATGCCGGCCTGCCCAAAATCGAAGTCACCTCTTTCGTCAGGTCGGGAGTAATTCCCCAGTTATCGGATGCCTCCGAGGTATTCGCCGGAGTTGAAAAAAAGCCCGGACGCGTCTACGCCGCCCTGGTTCCCAATCGCAAGGGCATGGAGAATGGTCTGAAGGCCGATCTACGCGAAGCGGCGATTTTCACGGCCGCATCCGACGCGTTCACGCAAAAGAACATCAATTGTACCGTGGACGAAAGCATTGAACGCTTTCGCGATGTTTTCGCGGCGGCCGAGGGCAGGGATGTGCGCGTTCGCGGCTACGTGAGCACGGTGGTGGAATGTCCCTACGCGGGACCCATCGCCCCGGAGCGGGTCGCGGAAGTCTGCAAGCGTCTGCTGGACCTCGGCGTCTATGAAATTTCCCTGGGAGAAACCATCGGCGTGGCCGTGCCCGACGAAGTCGCCCGCCTGCTGGACGCGGTGCTCAAGGTCGTGCCCGCCGAGAAACTGGCCGGCCATTTTCACGATACCCGGGGCACGGCCCTGGCCAATGTCAGTCGAAGTCTCGAATACGGTCTGCGGACCTTCGATTCCAGCGCCGGCGGCCTGGGCGGCTGTCCCTATGCGCCGGGCGCTTCGGGTAATCTGGCCACCGAGGACCTGGTCTACATGCTCCATCGATCCGGTTATGAAACGGGCGTGGATATTAAGAAACTCGTGGACGCCAGCGGCTATATGCGGGAACAATTGAATCGCGTTCCGAGTTCGCGCGTCTATCAGGCCATGATGAGTACGGTTTGAGTACGGTGAAACGGGTTAGCGGTAAAACGGTGGGAGGGGGTTTTGGTATGCGTTACGGATCTCGGCTTGTTGGGAGTTTTGTTTTACGGACGGTGCTTTTAGGGGCGATGCTGCTTGCGGCGATTTCGTTTGTTTCGCCGCTGGCCGCCGAATACAAGGTCGACTACAAGCGATCGTCTATTCGGTTCAAGGCGTATTCTCGTCTCATGGACGCGCCCGGCATATTTCACAAGTGGACCTTCAAGGGCTCCATCAACGACGATTTGCAGGCGACCGGACGGCTGCGCATCAATGTCGCTTCGCTGGATACGAAGAACGGCCGCCGGGATGCGCACCTGCGTAATCCGGATTTCTTTGATGTTAAGAAGCATCCCTATTCGACTTTCATTATCCGGAAAGTGGCCGCGACGGGAAACCAGGTCGTCGTTACCGGAAAGTTCACTCTCCACGGCGTGACGAAACCGCTGACCATTCGTTTAAAGAAAGCGGAGAGCGGCGGGGCGGTGACGCTCACGGGGAGAACCTGGATCAAAAGAAAGGCTTTCAAGATCGACTACGATTCTTTTCTCAATCCCATCAAGGACCGGGTGCGCTTATCGTTTCGCATCGTCCTGGTCAAAAAGTAACTGAAGTAGTAACGGTCCCCGATATGATCATCGCGCGAAGCATTGCCGAACTCCGTGAAGCCGTCCGAAACTTTCGCCTGTCGCAACCGGACGGCAAGGTTGGTTTCGTGCCGACCATGGGCGCCCTGCACGAGGGTCATTTGGCGCTCATGGAGCGATGTCGCGAAGAGAGCGCGTTCTCCATTGCCAGTATCTTCGTAAACCCCCTGCAATTCAATAATCCGGCGGACCTGGAAAAGTATCCCGTGGACACGGAAGCGGATCTGGCCGGCTGCGAAAGCAAGGGCATGGATCTGGTCTTCCTGCCCAGTCGGGAGGAAATGTTCTCGGACGGAGATCCCGCCTTGCAAATGTCCATGGGCGGACTCACGGAAACCCTGTGCGGTCCGGGACGTCCGGGGCATTTCGAGGGCGTGCTGTTCATCGTGGCGCGGCTTTTGAATTTGACCGGCTGCGATGTGCTCTACCTGGGCAAGAAGGACTACCAGCAATACATGATCATCCAGCGCATGGTGGAGGAACTCTGCTTCCCCGTGGAAGTGGTCGGCTGCGAAACCGTACGCGAAGAAGACGGCCTGGCCATGAGTTCGCGCAATCGTCGCCTGGACGCGAAAGCCCGGGAACACGCGGAGCTGATTCCCCGCGCGCTCAAACTGGCCGCCAAAACCTGGCTGGAGCGCGGCGGCGACGCGGCCGAGATCAAGGAGATTACGCAGGACGTGATCGAGTCCGGCTCCATGAATCGCGTTGAGTACGTGGACGTGGTGGATCGTCGCAATCTGGCCCATCTCGAGGATCCCGCGTCCGTGGACGGCTTTCTCATCGGCGTGGGCGTCTTCTGCGGCCCCGTGCGATTGATCGATAATATAGAAGTAGATAATGACGAGGAGTGAGGGGCGCGGTGCGCTTCCTCCTCACTCAGAGCTCATTTGAATCGCCTTCCAGGCGAAATTGCGATTCCCTGTAGTTGATGCGCTCCTTGCACAAGGCGATTGCCTCCTGCGGTATTCGCTGAAAAAGATGCAGCACCAGGGCCATATGTTCGTGGGGCGAAAGCTCGCCCGCCGACATCAAGATCGGCTGGAGCGGGACGGCGGAGTATCGTAAGGGTTCGTCCGCTTCAGGAATAGCTCGGATTTCATCAAGGCGGCGGTAAACGGCCAGATTTTGTTCACGCGGGAGTTCCTGGCTCAAAATGGACATGAGCTGAACGCGGTCGGCCGTATTGAGCAAGTTCATGGTTTGTTTGGTCTCTTCCAGGTTCATGGCAGATACTATCTAGTGGTTTGGAGCCAACCCGACGGTAAAAATTTTGCTTGCAATTATTCCATTGGAATATCAATCTGGAATATATAAACCGAACCCCAAAAGGAACCCGAATCATGGAAAATCTTACACTCAACGAGGTGAAACTGTTGGCAGTTTTGCAGTCAAGGTCGGCGCGGCCGATGTACGGGATCGAGATCCTTGAGAAGATCAAGGAGAAAACGGGCGATGACATTCTCCTGGGCACACTATATAAGGCGCTTAATGGCCTGGAGCGAAAAGGGTTCGTAGAATCAGAATGGGGTGAGGCGACGGAAGTGCGACGTGGTAACCGACGGCGATACTACCGCTTGCTGGCGAAAGGCCGTGAGGCCGTAGTTCAAGAGCGCACAGCACTTTCCGCGTTGTTTGGACTGCTGGGTGATGGAGCGACGGAGGGCACGACGTCATGACGCGCCGTCAAATAATTCGGAGGCGGAAGCTTCTTCGCTCTCGTTTTTCCCGCGCTTTTCGAAAGTTGCGGAAATTGGCGACACAGCCCGGCGCCCACGTGCAGGCTGCGACTTCAAAGCCCCATTTGGTTGCGTATATTGTAGAAGTCCAAGATGAGATTCATCGGCTGGATTCTTCGTTAGCTCGGCACCCATTTCCGGGAGAAATATTAATTGCGATGGTAGCCGCCAGCCTTGCTCCGCGGAATCGCGAGGAGTTTCAGGGCGACGCTAGTCAATTAGTCGCCGAGCGCCTTGAGGCAGGGCATGGAGATTTACGTATTTGGCTCGAACTCGGTCCACTGTGCGCTTCAGTGTTGTGGCACCTTTTTCGACTAAAGTCGCCGGTCTACTTCGGTGAAGGGGATGATAATGGATGATAGCAGCGCGCCCTCGCAGTCTTATGCGATCTTTGAGGAAAGACTAGAGCAGTTGGCTTCTTCAAATCGCGAGATTATGAAAATATACGGAGAGTTGAACCGTCTCGAACGGAAGCAGGTCGATTTGCCTGCGATGCCGGAGGAGCATGATGTACTCAAAGTGCTGCAAGCACAGATCGTGCATATCAAAAATGAAAGGGACGAGCAGCTCCGTATCCTCAAGACTGAACGTGCAGCAAGCCAAAAGCTCAAACTGGAAATAGCGCGCACAAAGGCTCTTTTCTGGCAGTTGAATGATGCCGATAGGTCGTTACAGTCCACGATTTACCAGGGGCTTGAGAACTTGATGAAGTCTATTATAGCTGGCATCGGCAGAGATGATAGAGCGGGTTTGCGAAGAGAGCGCGAAGTTCAAATTCCTCGCTTGTTTCTCCGCCCTGAGCGCTTTGAGCAGACGAGTGGTGACATATTCGAAATGTGTGATGCGAAGTTGGAAAAAGGCGACAGGTTTTGGATTGTCCAGGTGTATGCGTGGCGAATGCTCTTCACGGCACTAATTGCGGATGTAGAAGATCGCATCAGGAGCCGCTGGAAAAAACTCCTGAAGCGTATGACCGATAAACGCTCTTTGTAAGAAAAATTATTGGGAGAACCTAAAAACGTGAACGATAAACAGTTCAATCAAGGGTCGTTTTTCGTTAGCCGAATCGTGGAACCTGCGCGTACAAACGATTTCTATGAATGGGAGCCTATCCGGGAAGTTCTTGAGTCTAGCGGAGTCAACATACGCACTCAAATCGAATCCAAAATTAAGAAAGTGCAACAAACTCTGAATTCCGTAGAGGAGCAGATGGCGGCACATGGCTACAAATTGGAAGGAGACAAGCTTGTTCACGAAGATGACGAGAGTGAGCATGAAATTGAACCTGGAATCGGAACGACCAGCTCGCCGCTGTCCAAATTACCCCAACTCTGGATTCGCGTGGAATCATTTGAGACGTTGTGCGGAGATATTTTTGAATTTTCCGAAATACAGAGAGAGCAGGGCATTAGCCAACTTAAGCTTCGATTGATTTGCTGCCAGATCTTCTTCAGTGCGCTAATGGCTGAGGCAGAGGATCGCATTCGCGGTAAGCTGGCGGCCTTGTTCAAGCGAAAATCGAAACATTCCAATTGAGCAATCGAATCTATTGACGATCGTCGAAAGAAATTTCGCTCTAGTCTTCGCGCCGCCCCCGCGAAAAACCCTTGCCGCTGCGCCGGACTTATCCGTAGATAAGGCCATGGCATTACTCGAATCGCAAACCATGTCGAAGGGACATGATATTATTCCCTTTCAACTACCGGACATCGACAATAAGTCCGTGTCCAGCTCGGACTTTTCGGACGTCAAAGCGCTCCTGATCGTCTTTACCTGCAATCACTGTCCGTACGCAATCGCCTCCTGGCCGGTGCTCATCGACCTGCAAAATCGCTACGGTTCCCGGGGCCTGCAAATCGTCGCCGTGAACCCCAACAACAATCCGGCCTATCCGGACGATTCGCACGACAAGATGAAACCTTATGTCGCGCAACACGGAATCAATTTTCCTTATCTCTTCGACGGGGATCAGCAGCTGGCGCGAGCCTACGGCGCGGTATGCACGCCGGATCCGTATCTTTTTGTGGACGGTAAATTGGCCTATCATGGTCGTTTAAACGACAATTGGCAACAACCGGCCGCGGTCACCGAGCACAGTCTTGAATTGCGATTGCAATCAGCGCTGGGAGACGATGTGGCTCTGCCCCAGAAGGAATTTCCCAGCATGGGTTGTTCCATCAAATGGGTTCAGTAAGGATTCGATAAATAAATGTGAATTCGGATGTAACCGGAGCACTTTGAACGTGTCGAATAATTAAAGCGCCAATCGTGAACCATCCGGAAGGACCGGAATCGGAAAGAGGGGATAGAAATGAAGGCAAAATTATTCATCGCGGCCATTGTACCGGCCGTATTTCTGATCGTGACCGCCTGCGGCGGCCAATCCAAGCAAACCGCGCTGGCCGGTGCCGTGACGTTCAAGTTGGGCAACGCTACCGTTGAATCCACTACGGGCGGAAAGAAACAACTGAAGGTCGGAGACGTCATCAACAAGGGCGATGTGATTCGCACCGGCAAGGCCTCCACTCTGATCATAACTTTCAATCAGAAAGTAGCCGAGGTCGAAATCCAGCAGAACGCGGAATTCAGCATTGATGCATTCGCGGCGGACAAGAAGCATTTCAATTTGCGCAAGGGCAATGCCTGGTTTCGCTCCAACAAGCTTCGCAAGGGAGAAGACGTGAAGCTCATCTCACCGACCGCCATCGCGGGCGTGCGCGGCACGAAATTCTACACCTTTAAGATGGGCCCGTTCCACGGAACCTGTCACTGCGAAGGCAAAGTGGACTTCGAAGTGGGTCAGAGCAAATACAAGCAGCACCATGAAAAGGATTTCGTAGTCCTGACGAAGGACAAGAAAACCGTTCTCCTGACCCCGGCCGACATGAGTAAAATCATGGGCATGAAACCCGAGGACATGGTCCATCGCCATTCCAGCCACGCGGGCAGCGCTCTGGGCCCGAAAGACCGCGCCATGAACAAGGAACAGCAGGCGCGATTCATGCAAATCGTAACCGCTAAATTCGCCGCGGCGAAAGCGGCTGAATAAGCGAGAAGGTTCGCTTGAAACGCCCGCGTTATTCAACGATAGCGCGGGTTAATTCGCTTGCTGTCAAAGGTCCGGCCGGTATACAGGTAAATTCGGGAACGCAAGGGCGACCCGCATTCAGCCGTGGAAGCCGCGCCGGAAACAAAACATCCTCATGGCCATCGCACGGGGGCCGTGGCGGACTTCATTCGCCGCCACAATCCGTGGGTCATGCTCGCCATACCCTGCGTCGGGTACGAGATCATCGGTTCCGTCTGGGACTTTCTGGGGCGATGGCTGATCAATGACTACCTGCTTCAGGAACCCACCCCGCCGTCTCCGTTGCCCGTAATCATCGTCACTTACATTTTATACACTGCGGCGCACTATCTGTATTTGCGACCGGTCTTTCGCGCGAACGGCCTCCGAAGCAAAGGCGAAGACGTCGAACCGGTCCTGTTGTTGCGCGCCAGGAATCGGGTTTATAATTTTCCCGTGGTGCTCATCATGAGCACGTACGGTACCTTCGCGCTTTCATTCGGTTTCGTGATGCTGGTGGCGCCGGAAGCCCGCGAAATCTTCATCGTCATCGGCGTGTCCTGGTTGCTCGTGACCATGCTGAACGCGATTCTGCTTTATTATCTGGCGGACATACTGAATCGCTTTTATTTCATTCCCCACTGGTTTCCGGACGGTCGCGTGCGGGTCAGTTACAAGTTGCGTAATCTGCCGACTCTGTTCTGGCGATTTCAGGATCTCTTCCTGGTCAACGGCGTCATTCCCTTCATAGCCACGTCCGGCGTGATTTATCTGACCATCGCCTTCGGCAAGCACGACGCGGGCGAAATGGAACGCATGCTCGTGACGGCGGTTATCGTGGGCGGGGTGTTCCTGTTTTTCGGCGCCATTCTGACTTTCGTCACGGGGCGATCGTTCACCGTGCCCCTCAATTCCATGTCGGCGGCGGTGCGGGATCTGGCCGATGAAAACTACGACACCAGGGTCGTCGTGCAGAGCGACGACCAGCTGGGGCGATTGCAGGGCGCCTTCAACGGCGTGGCCGACGAGCTGCGTGAAAAGAACGCCATCAAGACGCTCTTCGGTCACTACGTTTCGCCCGTGGTGCGGGACTTGATCCTGGACGGTCGCATTAAAACCGACGGGGATCGCCTGGAAGCGGCCGTGCTGTTTTCAGATATTCGTTCGTTCACGACGCTCACCGAAAAGCATCCGCCGGAACGCATCATCAATCTATTGAATATTCACTTTTCGCGCATCGTGGGAACCGTGAGCGACTATCGCGGTTTCGTGGACAAGTTTATCGGGGACGCGGTGATGGCGGTCTTCGACGCGGAGTTCTGCGAGAACGAACATCGCCGTTACGCCTTGCACGCCGCGCTGGAAATCATCGACGGTCTGCGCGAAACCAATCGCGAACTGGACGAGATGGGTTTCGAGCCCATTCGCGTGGGCGTGGGTCTTGCGTGCGGAACCGTCATTCGCGGAAACATCGGCGCGGAGAGTCGCCGGGAACTGACCGTAATCGGAGACATCGTCAACACGGCCAGTCGCCTGGAAAGCGTAACGCGGGAAATCGGGATGCCCATCGTCATGACCCGGGAAAATTTCGAGGAATACGCCGCGGGTCTGCCCGGGATCAACACCCGCAATATCAAGGCCATGACCTTGAAGGGAAAGGAAACGCCCATCGAATTGATGGGCGTCGAGCCGGCCGCGAAATGAAGTAAGCAAGCTTGAGATTGAACCGAGACCGAAAACAGCTTGAAAATCCTTACTCGGCGTCCGTCCATGCTGTCGCTGATCAGCGCTCGCTTATGCGTAAGCTAATGGATGCCGCCCTCATGGTGGTCTTAATTTATGTACCGATCTGGTCGCTCATTGCGGATTTAGGAATCGTTGATGCGGAGAAACAGCGACGACTGTTCGATCTTCTCTATCTTGGTGT
Organism: uncultured Leptospiraceae bacterium; assembly: GCA_964530305.1. Classification (GTDB taxonomy): domain Bacteria; phylum Spirochaetota; class Leptospiria; order Leptospirales; family Leptonemataceae; genus CAZGYS01. The sequence continues at coordinate 1,188 of CAZGYS010000179.1, read as the reverse complement.
AGCGTTTTCGAACATTTATCTTTTATCCTACGTATTTTATTTTACGCGACTCAAACTGATTCCGGCTACCATCGCCCTGACCGTGGTGTACTATGGGCTGGTCCTGCGTTATGTCCTGGGTATGGTGGAGCAACCGCCCGGGGCGGCCACCTATCTTGCAACGCATGTTCTCTGGCCACTGGTCTGGTTCTCTGTCGGCACCAATTACAAGGGCCGTTCGCGCTTGCTGATGAGCAGTGCCGTTTGTCTTGTCATTGGTTTCGTGTGCCACGCCTTCGGCGCCAAGCTCATCCCGGGTCCTGATTATTCGGAATCCGTCACTGTCGCGGCGAAGCTGGGGTTTTTCTTTTTCTTCAACACAGCGCTGGTATTGCGATGCCTGGCCTTGTTTCCGGCGGCGGGATTGGAGCTGTACGCTCGGCGTCCGCGCCTCATGACGTGAGCCGTCAACCTTCCAGCGCTTGCTTCTGGGCTTCGATCAAGACCTTGATGCCGCCGGTGGCCAGGTCCAGTAGTTCGTTCATTTGATCCCGCGAAAACGCTCCGTTCTCGGCGGCGCCCTGAATTTCAACGAACTCACCCTTGCCGTTCATGGCGATGTTCATGTCTACTTCGGCGCGGGAGTCCAGCGGGTAGTCCAGATCCAGATACGCCTTGCCGTCGACGAGACCGACGCTCACCGCGGCCACGGGCGAAATAACGGGGTCACCCTCCAGCAGGCCGTCCTCGCGGGCGCGAGCCAGGGCGTCCGCCAGCGCGATGTAGGCGCCGGTGATGGAGGCCGTTCGCGTACCGCCGTCGGCTTTCAAAACGTCGCAGTCGCAGGTTATCAGCAGGCCCGGCATTTTCGTGAGGTCCACGGCGGCGCGCAGGACGCGTCCAATCAGGCGTTGAATTTCGGAAGAGCGACCGTCATTGCCCCGGCGCTTTCGCGGGCTGGTGCAACCCGGCATCATGTTGTACTCGGCGGTAACCCAGCCGCGCGGGTTTTCTTGATCTCGCATCCAGGAGGGCAGGTCCGAGGCGATGGACGCGGTGCACAGGACGCGAGTTTCGCCGAATCCCATCAGCACGCTGCCGGGCGCGGCCGTGGGGAAATTCCTTTCCAGGGTCAGGGGTCTAAGTTCATTGTATGCTCTGCTCATTCCCGGCACGGTTGCTTCGTCGCGCGTGGAGTCCAGCGAAAAT
>CAZGYS010000178.1:0-10557 GCA_964530305.1 uncultured Leptospiraceae bacterium | reverse complement strand
GGAGACCCGTCGGTCCAGCGGCAAACTGATTTTCTGTGTTTTCTCCATCGCCCTGGGCGTAGGTTCCCTTACCGCGGTTCGCACCGCCGTGGGCAGCCTGGAAGGCGGCATCGCCAAGCAAGCGCGTTCCCTGATGGGCGCCGACCTGGTATTACGCTCCAATCGTTCCCTGAAAACGTCCCCGGCGGCCGGCGAGCTCGTAGCCGAACTGCACAAGGCCAACTCCCGTTCCGCGGCTCTCACTGAATTCTACAGTATGCTGCGTCGCACCGGTCCCGCGCGCAAGGACGCCGCCGGGAAAATTACGGGCGCCCCCGCGAAATCGCCGCGCAGCACGCGCCTGGTTCGCGTCCGGGCCGTGGAGAGCGGCTTTCCCTTTTACGGTAAAATTTATACCGAGCCGGCGGAACGCTGGGCCTCGTTGAAGGACCGCCCCATAATAATCGCCGATCCCAATATCCCGGCCACCATGGGCTTAAAGATCGGAGACCGGGTTCGCCTGGGTAATCAAACCTTCACGCTGGCCGGCACCTTCGTCAAGAAGCCCGGCAGTCCCGCGTCCGGATTCGGCCTGGCGCCGGCTATCTACATCCACGACAAGTATCTGGCCAAAACCGGCCTTCTGGCGCGCACCGGCGCCCGGGTTAGATACTTTCGCATGTTTCGCGCGCCGGCGGACTTCGACATCGAAGGCTTCAAACGGAAACACTTCGAAACGGCCATCAAATCGCAAGTTACCATTCAAACGTTTCGCGAATCCTCGGAGAGCCTGCAACGCTTCCTGAGTCGCCTTTCGCACTTCCTGACCATCGTCGGTTTGATCACGCTGCTGCTGGGCGGCCTGGGCATCGGCTCGGCCATGTCCGTGTTCATCAAGGGCAAGCTGGACCACGCGGCCATCATGCGCAGCATGGGTGCTCGTCCCATGCAGGTCGTGCGAATCTACTTCGTCCTGGCCATGGTACTGGGTATTATCGGCAGTCTCATCGGCGTAATCCCCGGCGCGGTTTTGCCCGTGGCTTTTTCGGAGTTCGCGGATTCGGAACTGGGAGGGAGTCTCTTGCCCATCAAGCTGGAGATTCATTTCTCCTGGCTGGCTTGCGTGCAGGGCATCGCGGCGGGCATGATTGCCACGTTCCTCTTCACGCTTCTGCCGGTGTATCGGATTCATCGCGTTTCGCCCCTGCGCGTTCTGCGTCACGACGATTCGGGCGCCGACCGCACGACGGTCACGGATATCATCATCATGGTCGCGGGTCTTTTGCTGCTGTTCGGTTTCATCGTGTTGTTGACCGTCACGCAGACGAACTCGGTCATGCTGGCCTTCTATTTTACGGGGACCATCGTGCTGGCCGTGGGGCTGCTGGCTGGCGTAGCGCGATTGGTGATCGTGTTGACCAAACGCGTTTTGCCGGCGATTTCCTCCTACCACCTGCGTCAGGGCGTGGCGAATTTGTATCGCCCCGGAAATCAGACGGGAGCGGTGATAACCGCGGTGGGGATCGGCGTACTCCTGATTTCCAGTATCTATATCATCGAAAGCTCCATCCAGAGCGAAATCGCGGTGGATGAGCGCGGCGATTTGCCCAATAACTTCATCATCGACATTCAACCGGATCAGAAAGCGCCCCTGGAAAATCTCCTGGCGGCCCGCAAGAACGTTTCGCGCGTTCGCATGGCGCCCATGATTTCCGCGCGCATCGATTCCATCAACGGCAAGAAAGTCGACACCACGGACGTGGAACGCAACGCGGTACGACGCACCTGGTCGGATCGCCTGCGCACTCGTGAATACTTCATTACGTATCGCGATTACATCATGGACTCCGAGGAAGTCGTCAAGGGCAAGTTCTGGAAGAAGGGCGCACGACCGAAGGAAACCGAGGCGTCCGTAAGCGAAAACTGGGCCCGACGGATGGACGTCTCCATCGGCGACGTCGTCGCCCTGAACATAGAAAACGAGATCATCCCGGCCCGCATTACGAGCTTTCGCAAGATCAAATGGCAGGCCATGAGCCCCAACTCCATCATCGTGCTTTCGCCCGGTGAGCTCATCGAGCTGGCCCCGCGCATGTACGTCATGTCGTATCGCCTGCCCGACGAGAAGGAACGCTTTCGCTTTCAAGAAGATCTCATCACGCGCTTTACGAACATCAGCGTGATCGACGTCACCGAAGCCGTGGACAATGTGCGCTACATCATGAGCCGCGTGTCCCTGATCATTCGCTTCCTGGCGGCCATCACCCTGCTCAACGGCATGATCATCCTGGGCGGAGCCATCGCCGCGGGCCGTTTCGCGCGCTTGCGGGAGAGCATGCTGCTCAAGGTGCTTGGCGCGGGCCGCAAGGACCTGCGTAAGATTCTCATGTCCGAATACGCGGTGCTGGCCGTGCTGGGTTGCGTTTGCGGGTGGATGCTGGCGGAGATCGTAAACCGCACGACACTCACCATGTTTTTTACGGCGTCACCCGTGGTGCCCTACCTCTCCATCGGGGCAATCATCATCGGCATCATTCTACTTAACGTAGGTGTCGGCATGTTCATCAGCCGCGACGTCTCCAACGCGAAACCCATGTCGGTCTTGCGCGAAGAGTAACCATCCGCCGCCGAACATAGTTTTCTCGCCAGAGGGCATGGTCGATTGGCTTCGCGGCCCCTCGCGTTTTCGAGGGGAGGCGCTGCCTTCCCCTCGAGCTCCCCTTCCGCCAGGAGGTTGCGAATCCCCTTGGAACCCCTAACCGCTTCATGAGGTTGGTCCCGCAAATTGTTTTACGCGGGAGCGTTGGTTCGCATTCGCAAGGCTCCACAAAAATGATCGGCCACGGCAGTCTACTCATCGCGCATTAGCAGTGCCCCTACGACACCACTCAACCCGCGAAACGACACCCCACGACCGCGAAAAATAATTCATCACCTGAACATTTAACCCGCAACTTATCCACACCAAATCCACCCCACCCGTAAACCAACGCCAATCCCCTGTACACTGCCTTTCGCAACCCAGCGAAGCGGTTGGGGGGTCTGGGGGCATTCGCAAGCCCCCAGCGCAGAGGGGTCCCAGGGGAGAGGTCGCACCTCTCCCCTGGAGATAATGTCTCATCCATATCATATGCTGATCGCGAAACGTCCTTCTTTGAAAGGGATGAAAAATATGAAAGAGGATGATGGACAAATGGAAGTGATCAACGAGGCCTTAAGGGGCATGCTTCAATCGGGCGGAATCGAGGTCGGCGACCTGCGAATCGTAACGCGTATTGAAAATATTTCCATACCGGGAATCAAAATTCACGGCTCGCGCGCGGAAGAATACTGGCATCGCGCGCGCGATATGTATCCCGTTACGGGACACTGGCCGATCATTCTGGGAGACAACGGCAACCTGGAACGGCTCGTCGAAGACATGGAATTCTTCTCGGGAACGCGCGCCGGCATTCTGGAAAAAGCCGCCGACATTCATCCCGACGAATGGTTCATGGAACGCGTCGCCGCGGATCCGGAATTTTTCTCCGTTTCTTGCGGCGATTTTCCGGAAGACGTAATCGGGCAGACGAATTTCGTTTCGCCCTTCGACGTGCTTTCGCGTCGCCCGCTGGAACTGGTGACCATGGTCCTCTTACCCGTGCGCGAACCCTGGCATGCGCCGGCGCTCCTGAAGTACGGCGCCTGGAACGAGTGTCCTCGTCCCGAGGAGCACTGCGCCCTGATGGAATACTGGTATCATCGCTACGGCGCGGAGCCGGCCGCCATGGCCGACGACGTCGTGGAATTCCATGTTCGCAATCCGCCTCAAGATCAATCCGAAGCCCTGCAACTGGCGCGGCAGCATTTTATTTACTGCTGCGATATCGTTTATCAGGGCACCGAGAACCTGGAACTGCTGGCCGCGTACTTGCTGGAAAGCCCCTACTGGTATTTCTGGTGGGATTAGCCTCTCCCTCAGCCGCGAAGGCGATACAGTAGTCACGCGGGCATCATGCATCCCCGGCCCGTCGCGCGGGCCTTCCATGGCCCGAGCGTCGGGCGTTCGCCGTCCATGGCTCACGACGGCGATGATGATGCCCGCGAACCAGCGCCTTCGCGGCTGAACTCGCTGCTTGAAATCCCTCCCGGTCGCAGACAGGGGCGGCGAGGGAGCCCATATTTCGGCGGAAATTACAAGCGAAAAAAAATCGCGCGGTATCAGGAGAAGGTTACCGGAATTTGGAAATCTTAAGCCAAATGTCAGGTTCATCCCCTTCTTCAACCGCGCGGGTTCTCACCGCTGCAGCCAGGCATCCGTATCCCGGGCGATGCGGCCCACTACGCGGGAATCCAGGACGATGCCGCCGTGGCCGGTTTCGTATTCGAATACGGTTTTCTCGGGCGAAGAGACGACGTCGTGGGCGTGGAGCACGGAGCGAGGCTCGGCGATGACGTCGCGCAGACCCAGGCACGTACACAGGGGCACGCGCATGTTTTCCAGTTCGGCCGTATAGTTGATGCGTTCGTCGTGGGAATGATAGACACCGTCGCTTAATTGCGATTTGGCGAACTGGCGCAGGCACTGAATGGATTCACGGCAAAAAATATTTTCAAGCAGGTGGGACCATTCGTCGCGCGAAATGTCGTCGTAGCCCAACCAGGTGCGCATGCTCGTAAAACTTTGACTGACGGCGAATGAAAGCGCGCGCAGGGGATCGCCGCCCACCGAATAGACGCCGCGCAAAAAACCGCCCAGGGGCAAGCGGGGAAAGGTTCCGCCCATGACGCCGGAAATCGCGTCTACCATCATGCCCGCGGCCGAGTTGACGCCCACCATGCGCACGCTCTTCACGAGCAAATCGAAGCCCGGAAAATCCAGGCGCATGTTCATGTAGGCCGGCGACGCCAATGTAATTACGGCGTCCAGGTATTCATCGGGATCGGGAATATCATCGTCTCCCGCCGCGCGAAAGTGATGCGAAGAGCCGGCGTAGAACTTGGCAATCATGCCGCCCATGCTGTGCCCGAACACGGCGATGCGCCGGTCAGGATGCAGTTCGCGCAACGCGCGCAAGGCGGCGGGGAAGTCCTGACGAATGTAATCGTCCACGGTCCAACCCACGCGAGATTCGTCCGGCGGCATGGTCTCCGGCGTTCGACCGCGAAGGTCCAGGGTATAGACGGTATAGCCCCGGTCGCGCAGGGCAGCGGCCAGGGGATCCATGAGCACGGAGCCGCAGAAAAAACCGGGAATCAGTAAGGCGATTTGAGGACGAACGCCCTCATTACGCGAGCGGAGGCGATTCAGTCGAATTGCGAATCCCCGGGACGTAGGGATCAAGAAGCGATCATATTCGGGACCGGACCGACGCGCTCTCCGCGCCGTGTCGCTCAAAGCCGCCGCGGCGACCTCTTCGGAGCGAGTAGCCGAGCTCATTCGGGATACTTGCCGTCGAACTCCTCGAGGGTCAGGATGGAAAACATATTCTCCAGCTGAGACAGCTTGAAGACATTGAGCACGCCGTCTTTCAAGTTATAGAGATGCAATTCCCCGCCGTAGCCTCGAACCAGGTTGGTGCTCTTGATCAGGGCCGCGGTGCCGGTGCTGTCCACATAGCTCACCTGCCCGAAGTTCAGGGCCACCACCTTCGGTTGATCGGCCACCACTTGATTCAATCGCGATTCGAACTCCAGCGCGGTCTCGATATCGAATTTGCCCTGCAGCTCCAGGATCACCGCTCCGGCGCGATTTTTGACGGTCATTTCCATGGAGGCCAGTTCCGACCGCGATTCTGGACCAGTCAAGAGATACTTCCGGCTTTTTTCTCAGGTCGGAAAATCTATTGCCTCTCCGGAGGCCGCATGCGCTCATCGAATCATGGAAATCAGGGAATTCAAAATCATGCTGGAACGCTTCATGGAGGACGACTGGGTGGAAGCCCGGGAGGTCAAGGAGCTGAAAACCTGGCTCAAGAGCGTCGAGCCGGACCTGAATGCCCTGGGGGCCCTCAAGAATTACACCCTGGATTTCTTCCGAAGCAAGGTCGAGGAGTATCCCGACGATAAATTCGGCAAGGAACCGGTCCTCCGCATCGTCACCGGTTTGAACCGGATTCTCGACGCCCTCTGGCGTCAGTCCCACGCCGACAATCGCGGGGAGCCCCATCGCGAAAGCTATCACTTCGGGGGTCCGGGCGGCGATCTGGGCGCGGTGCTCATCCGAGAATTGGAAAAGGCGAACCGCTCCATCGACATCGCCGTGTTCACGATTACCCACGATAAGATTTCCAACACCGTGATCGATCGCGGTCGCGCGGCCGAGGGCGATTTTCGCGTGCGCATCATGACCGACGACGAAACCCTGGAGAACCGCGGATCGGACATCGACCGCCTGTCGGATACCCGGGACATCCATGTGCGCACCGACGGCGGCCAATCACTCATGCATCATAAGTTCGCCATTATCGACGACTCGATTTTGATCAACGGCAGCTTCAACTGGACCCGCTCGGCGTCTTATCATAACTTCGAAAACATTTCCGTCACGACCAATCCCGAAGTAGTGGCCATGTTTCAGAAGGAGTTCGAGCAGCTCTGGCGGGGCGGCCATCCCCTGCGTCGCTCCTGAAACAACTTCAGTTTTTTTTGTTTTTTACAATTGTCCGCGCCCCGCCCCCGTGCGCGCTAAGCTCGGGGATCCGGGCACCATGCATGCGTCGTGCATATAATTAAGCCCGCGTCTCCCGGCGCGAGATGGAAAAATTCGAGAGCGAAATTACCCGTAAATTGGCGGGAGGCACCAGGGCGATTTGTCTGATGGGCATGGGCGGCGTCGCGCTTTTCATTCCCGCCGACTACCTGCTGGCGGCGGAGCTCTTTCCAATCTTTCTGCCGGTTCGCCTGGCTTTCATTTTACTGTGCGCCCTGGTTTACCGACGGGCATCACGTGAACCGGGCCCGGGCGAAGGTCCGCCTTTTTTGATCATTTTTTCCGCCGCGGCGATGATCATGGTGTTCATGCACTTCATGGGTTCGGCCGGCGAATTGTACTTTCGCGGATTGATCATGTGTATCTTCGCCGCCGCGCTGGTGCTTCCCTGGCGCACCAGCTTTACGGTCGGACTGGGAATCGCCATTACCGTACTCTTTTGCGGGGCGGGAGTGCTTTCGCGTCAGTTGAACTCCTGGTTCCTGGTGGATATTTTTTTTCTGCTGGCTACGACCGGTTTCGCCGCCGTGTGGACGCGCGTATCCCGGGACTTTCGCGAAAAGGAATTCCTGGCCGCGGAACGCATTCGGGAATCCAATCTGAAACTGGCGGAGATGGATCGCTTGAAATCGGATTTCATCGCTAATATCTCCCACGAACTGCGTACGCCCCTGACCTTGATCCTGAGCCCCTTGCAGTCCCTTATCCAGGGCAAACTTGACGAAGCATCGCGAGAGCCCATGTTGCGAGGCATGCAGCGCAGTGCGTTCCGACTCCTGAGCCTGATGAACCAGCTGCTGGATTTTTCGCGTCTGGACGCGGGCGTGGAAAAATTGCGGGTTCAGGAGACGGACCTTGCGCGGGCCCTGCGGGAACTGAAAGAAAGCCTCTTTCCCGCGGCGTCGGCGCGGGACATCGCCCTGAACACCGATATCCAGGCGCCCCGGGCGCCGGCTTACGCCGACATCGCCAAGCTGGAGAAAATTCTGGGGAACCTGGCGTCCAATGCCCTCAAGTTTTCCGAGCCCGGCGGCGAAATCACGCTGGAGCTTCGCGAATCAAAAGACGAATGGGAAATTCGCGTGCGCGATACCGGTATCGGTATTCCCCCGGATCGGCTGGAGGCCGTCTTCGAGCGTTTCATCCAGGTGGAAAGCGACAGCGCGCGCAAGTATGAGGGCACCGGCATCGGCCTGGCCCTCGCGCGCGAATTAACCCGGATGCACGGCGGCCGTATCAAGGCTCGCAGTCCCGCCCATCCCGAAAAAGGCGGCACTGAATTCATGGTCTTCTGGCCGAAGGGGCGAGAGCACCTTCGCGACAAGGCCGAAATAATCCCCGCGGACGAGCAAGCGGCGACTATCGCCTTTCCCGAATCACCTGTTCCGGCGACGACTCCCGCTTCGAAGCCGGAAGCGGATCAAACCCAAAACCGGGCCGAACCCGAGGGCGAAGCTCGAGTGCTCATCGTCGAGGACAATGAAGACCTGCGCGTCTATCTAAGCGAACTGCTTTCAACGCTCTATGTCGTCCATTGCGCTTCCAACGGGCGCGAAGCCTTGAGATACCTGGAGTACCAATCCGCGGATATAGTCCTGACCGATATGATGATGCCGGAAATGGACGGCTATGAATTGACCAGGCGTATTCGAGCCGGGGTTTCCAATCCGCCGGTATTGATGCTGACCGCGAAGGCCGACATGGCCCATAAACTGGAAGGCCTGGAGTGCGGCGTCGACGACTATCTCATTAAACCATTCGATCCCCGAGAACTCCTGGCCCGCATTCGCGTGCTGCTGGAACTAACCCGTCGTGGGCGAATCATCGCCGAACGTAATCGCGTCATTGAGGACGAACTGGATATGGCACGCATGCTCCAGGCTCGACTATTGCCCGAACGGTTACCCGCGTCCGATGTCGTCGATATCGAGGCGGTTTATGAGCCCATGGATAAGGTCGGCGGCGATTTATACGATGTGCACGCGCCCGACGAGGACCGAGTGAGCGTATTCGTGGCCGATGTCACCGGACACGGCATACCCGGCGCCCTGCTGGGTGGCGTGGTTAAGACGGCCCTGGAATACGCCCGGGAGACGGCGGAGGGACCGGCGGATCTGTTGCGCCTTTTAAATGAGCGCGTCCTGGAGCGCACGGTGACTTCTTATTTCGTTACCGCCCTGTACGCGGAAATTGATTTGCGCAACCTGCGGGTACGGGCGGCCCATGCCGGTCACGAGCGTCTACTCGTTCACCATGCCGACGGAAGCCTGATCGAGGCCGAAGGCGAAGGCTTGCCGTTGGGCATACTCTCGGATACGGAGTTTCTAGAGACGGAGTTTGCCTTCGCGCCCGGCGCCCGTTTTATTTTTCACTCGGACGGGATCACGGAAACGGAAAACAAAGCGAGGGAAATGTTCGGACCCGACCGCTTCCGCGATTTCATTCGATCCGGACGCGAACAGGACGCGCGAGAATTCGCGGAGGCGCTAATACATGAGTTGAGGGGTTTTCGCGGCGAGCACCCCCTGCGGGACGACCTGACCCTGCTGGTCGTGGACGTCCCCGGGGGCGCCATCAGGCGTCGGCGACCTTGATACAGAGCTTACCGAAGTTGCCGCCGTTAAAAAGCATCAGCAGGGTTTCCGGGAATGTCTCCAGACCTTCCACGACGTGCTCTTTAGCCTTGAGCTTACCTTCCTTGATCCAGCCGGCCATTTCCCTTTGCGCGTCGGGGAACTTTTCGTAGTTGTCGAAGACGACGATGCCTTCCATGCGCGCGCGATGCACCAGCAATTGTAGATAGTTGGCCGGCCCCTTGACGCCTTCGGTATTGTTGTACTGAGAGATGGCGCCGCAAATAACAATGCGCGCTCCGCGACGAATATTAGCCAGCACGTCATCAAGCATATCGCCGCCGACATTATCGAAATAGATATCCAGACCTTTCTTATGGATCTTCTTCAAGGATTTCAGCACGTCTTCGTTTCTATAGTCCACCGCTTCGTCAAAGCCCAATTCGTCCTTAACATAGGCGCACTTTTCCGCGCCTCCGGCGATACCCGTGACGTGCAAGCCCTTGATTTTCGCGATTTGACCCACGACGGTTCCCACGGCCCCGGCCGCGCCGGAGACCACCAGGTTTTCGCCTTCCTTCGGCAGGCCCGTATTCAATAGCCCGAAGTACGCGGTCATCCCCGGCATTCCCAGCACGCCCAGGAAAGTCGGTAAATCGGCGATGGACGGATCGATCTTAATCAGGTCGTCGCCTTTGGAGAGAGCGTATTCCTGCACGCCGTTGGTTCCGGTTACGTAATCGCCTTCTTTTAGTTCGGGGTGCTTTGATTTGACCACGACGGCCAGGGTTCCGGCACGCATGACCTGGCCGATGCGCACGGGCGGGATATAAGAACGAGCCGCGTTCATCCAGCCACGCATGGCCGGGTCCAATGAGATGTACAGAATCTTCAATAAGACCTGTCCGTCCTCGGGCTCGGGGATGGGCGCTTCCGTAAACTCCCAATCGCTTCGTTTGGGCAAGCCCTCGGGGCGCGCCGCCAATTTGATTTGATGATTCGTACTCATATAATTCCTCCGGGATTTCAATCCGGCAACTCCCACGCGAACCGGCAATCATATTTTCGCCGACGAATGGAATTTACATAGCGATCGCTACACAGCGAAAACGGCACGACTTTCCCGGGACGAGTCGCGGAGCAAAAAGCGAGTTGGACCGTGCATGGGCGCGGATGAGCGCGCTTAAAAAAACCGGGGGCCGGGTCGTTAGCCATTGACGCCGCGTGGGAAGCTCGCAACAAATGGACACATGGCGAAAATCGAGAAATCCAATCTACCGGATGCGACCGAGACCCTGCGTCGGAAAGAGTGTA
>CAZGYS010000177.1:8376-10613 GCA_964530305.1 uncultured Leptospiraceae bacterium | reverse complement strand
CCTGGTAGACGTCGGCCATGGTGCCGTAACCGGGCTTGGTTACGACGCTTTCGCAGTGGGGCAGTATGTCCGCGGCGCGAAGGTCGGGCGGAATGCGCAGGATGTTGGGGCGGTCCGGTACCTCGTCCGAGTAGGTGAGGAAGCGCCGCGGGTTCGGCGAGTCGTCATTGAAGCGGTCCGCGTTGGCCCAGGGAATATTGTCCAGTCCCATGCCGCCGAACATGATCATTATCAGCGGGGCGGCCGCTTCTTCCAATAGCTCGGCGGGTTCACGACCCATGTGCCGGGCGATGCGGGTCAGCGTTTCTTCGCGGCTCATTTCGCTCCGGCGACCGGTGACCCCGACCCGCTGTCGATTGGGAAACGAACCCATGGGTTCATGGAAGGGCATCTGAAAGAGCAGTTCACATTTTTCATAAGCCCGGCTTGCCGTTTCGACATAGGGCTCGAATTCGGGCCCGAAATCCCGGTAGATGAAGTCCCAGCCGAAATTTCCCTGCATCCAGCACGGGACGCCGGCCGCCGCGCCGATCTCGGCCGCCAGCGGCGGAATATCGCCTAGAATTAATTCGACTTTCTCGTCGCGGACGAAGCGAGCCTCCTCGGCGATGATCCGGGCCTGGTTTTGTCGGAGTTCCGACAGTTTTTCCAGGGTTGCCGGCAGATCCATACCCAGGCCGTCGCTTTGTACTACGCCCGTATCCAGCGGACGGGGGTGAAGTTCGAATGGAGCGCGAATAAAGGCCCTGAGATGCACCTCCGGCAGGGTGGAGTTAACAATAATTCGGGGCGCACCTGGTATTTGTCCGAGTTCCGACACGATGGAACCGGTTCGCGCGGCATGGCCGAATCCGTGATTGGTGATGGTAATATATATCGTAGCCATGAAGATTCGAACGGGAAATTGAAATTATATCCACTTCACAAAATGCCGTAAAAAGCGCCTTAAATTGCCTTCGTACGCAAAAAAAAGTACTATGAAAGGTTGTTTAAAAAAGGCAGAATAGGGTGGAGAAGGTGTTGTCGGAAGCTTAACGCGGACTCTTCCCCGCACCGATAATTTATCGAGTATCTCGGGCTCCTTTAAGTTAAGCGGACGCCGGGAAAAAGTTTAAAAAATTTAGAAGCATGTGGCGGAAACTAAAATCCCTGAACGCGAAAGCGCGCCTGCTGGCTTGCGGGTTGGTGCTGTGTACCGGTGGTTGCGCGGATCTGGGGGGCGCCTTCGGCGGACTGGCCATCTGGCAGCAGATCCAGCAAGAGGTCATCATCGCCGGCATCGTCGCGGACGATAATGCCGGATTTACCTTCAGTTCCCAGGATACGCTGATCACGTCCGAGACGGGAACCACTGCTTCGTTCACGCTGGTCCTGACTACGGAACCGGTCTTCGACGTAACCGTGAACGTGGTGAGTTCGAACACGGACGAGGGCAACGTTTCGCCTTCGAGTCTGGTCTTTACCAACCTGAACTGGAACGTGCCGCAGACCGTCACCGTCACGGGTCAGGACGAACTCATCGCCGACGGCAATCAATCCTTCAATATCGATCTGGGCACGGCCGTAAGCCTGGATACGAATTATAAGTTCAAGGCCGTGGGGACCGTATCGGCGTTGAACCTGGATGATGAAAATCCGGGCGTTACGATTGTAGCCGCAACCAATCCCCTGACCACCTCGGAGGGCGGCACCACGGATACCTTTCGCGTACTTCTGAATACGCAACCCGCGGGCACCGCGCTCTTCGATACCACGCTCGACGCCACGGAGGGCAGTCCCAGTCCCGCGCAAATTTCGTTCAACGCTACTAACTGGAACGTGCCCCAGACCGTAACCATCACCGGCGCCAACGACGATGTCGCCGACGGCACCATCGCCTATAATGCTACTTTCTCGTTTAACGTGGGCAGTACGGATCCTACCTACAACAACGCTTTTGCCGTTTCGGATACGGTGCCCATTGAAAATTCGGACAATGATACGCCGGGAATTACGCTTTCGACCACGTCCGGTCTGACGACGACGGAAGCGGGCGGCAATGATACCTTCACCGTCGTGCTGGACAGCGAGCCCACGGCCAACGTGGTCATCGGCACCATCGCCTCGTCGGATACGACGGAGGGTACCGTCGCGCCCACGACCCTGACCTTTACGCCCGCCAACTGGAACGTTCCTCAGACGGTGACGTTGACCGGCGTCGACGATTTCGTGAAGGACGGGGCGCAATCCTATAACAT
>CAZGYS010000177.1:0-8366 GCA_964530305.1 uncultured Leptospiraceae bacterium | reverse complement strand
CAGGCGTTACCAGCACGGATACGAATTACAACGGCATGACCATTCCGTCCGTTTCGGCTTCCAATTCGGACAATGACGTGCAGGGCATTACCGTTACGCCCACGACCGGCCTGGTCACGACCGAGGCCGCGGGGAACGCCATGTTTACGGTCGTGCTGGATAGTGAGCCCACGGCCAATGTGACCATACCCATCGCCTCGACGAATACCGGGGAAGGTACGGTATCGCCCGCCAGTCTTACGTTTACGTCGGCCAACTGGAATACGCCCCAGACCGTGACGGTTACCGGCGTCGACGACGCCACGCCGGCGGTGGACGGGAATATCGCCTACACCGTCGAGGTGCAGGCGGCCACCAGTGGGGACATTCTATACAACGGCCTGGACGCAACGGACGTGTCCGTGACCAACAACGACAACGATACCGCGGCTTTCGTGGTAACGCCCGCGGCGCGATTGGTTACGACCGAGGTGGGCTCTACGACCACCTTCACGGTACGTCTGGCTACGCAACCCACGGCCAATGTTACTTTGTCCACCATCAGTAGCCTGGATGTAACCGAGGGCACGGTATCGCCTACGACCCTGACGTTCACTACGGCCAACTGGAACGTCGACCAGACCGTAACCATCACGGGCGTGGGAGACGCGCTCACCGACGGCAATGTGGATTATCAAATCGATCTGGGCGCCGGTTCCAGTACGGATACCAATTACAATAGTCTGGCGCCGCCGGATTCCAATGGCGGCACGGCGGGGGATCTTACGGCCAACAACTGCGATGTCGTCGCCGGCAATCGCCTGGGCACCTGCATGATGCCGGGCGTTACCGCGCTGACCACCACCGAAGGCGGCGGCACGGCGGTGATCGGTCTCGTACTGGAGCAATTGCCCACGGGTAACGTGGACATGAACATATCCAGTACGGATACCACGGAAGTAACGTCCGGCACCGCCTCGGTGACTTTCACCACGGGCGATTGGAACGTGATCCAATGGGTGACGTTGACCGGCGTGAACGACTTCGTCGACGACGGCAATCAAACCGTGGTCGGCGCAATCGATCTCCAGGCCATGACCAGCGCGGACGGTTTCTACAGCGGTACCGATCCCGCGGATCTCACGGTTACCAACAACGACAATGATACCCGGGGCTTCACCGTCTCGGCCATCAGCGGCAATACCACCGAGCTGGGCGGCACGGCTACGTTCACCATTCGCCTGAACACGCGTCCGGACCCCGGCAATTCGGTTACCATCAATCTTTCATCCAGTAACACGTCGGAGGGCACCGTTTCGCCCGCGTCGGTAACATTCACTAGTACCGGCGGCGGCGGATGCGGCGGTGACGGCAACTGGTGCACCAATCAGACGGTCACCGTCACCGGCGTGAACGATTCCACGGTGGACGGCAATGTGGGCTACACGATTACCACGGCGGCGGCAACGAGTGGAGACGCCAATTATAATGGTCAGAACCCGGCCGATGTAAGCGTGACCAATGACGACAATGATCGCAATGTGTTCATCTACACTCTTTCCCTACATGACGGGGACTTCGACAACGACGCCACTTACAATGGCGGCGTGAACGCGGCGGTGAACGCCGACGGCAACGGTATTCCCGAAGCGGACAACTTCTGCATGACCGTCGCCAATGGTTATCCGGGCACCGGCACCTACAAGGCCATGCTGGTGGATGGAACCAATCGCACGAACTCAACCGCCTGGGTTTTTACGGCCAACTACGAGTACTATCGCCAGGGAACCGCTACGCGCATCTTCACGGCGGACGGCAGCGGCATCTTTACCTTCGGCACTCTCGATAATTCCTTCGGCACGACGACGGATTACTTCACGGGCTTGACCACTACCTGGGGCAGCAGCGCGAATCACTGCACCAACTGGGGTAGTACCGCGGGCAATGGGGACATCGGCGATATCAGCGCCACGGACAACACGAGTCTCAATAGCGGCAGCGTGCTGTGCAATGTGGCCCAACGCATTGTCTGCGTGCAGCAATAGACGCAAGCAGCAATAAAAAACCCCCGACGATGGAAATCGCCCGGGGGTTTGCGTTTCGATGTCGGCTCCGAATCAGGGAGCGGAAGGATCGATGTTCTTGAGTTGTTCCTGGGCGAATTCCCCGGCCTTCTGATTGATATTGCGGATGAGCTCGTAGATGCCGCCGATGCTGCGCTCATTGAAATCTCGGACACCCTGCGCCGCGCCTTCCAGGGGGCCGAATTTTGCCAGCGCCTCCAGGGGCATATTGGCGATTTGCTTATGGACTTGTTCCACCGTGGTGGCTCCGTTTTCGATACTGTCCTGAACCATTTTCTGGATTTCGCTTAGATTCATTTCTAACTCCGATGGCTGCCCGAAGGATCGTTCAAGTCGTCATGGTCCCGACTTCGAAACGCTCGAGCGAGGTATTCGTCCCGCGCGCGGGCGAGAAAGAATATTACAGGGCGCCGCGGGCGATTCAAGCAAAAAAATAAAAAAGTCGTTTTATCGCCCGTCGGCGGGATTGGAGGGCGCGCGAAAGACCATCGCCGCGAGCATTGCGGATGCCAGCACTCCCAGAAGGGTGAAGAGCGCAAAGACGCCGATGCGGGCATGGGCCGTCCAGGGCGGACCGTAGCGAACCAGGAATCCGGAGAGCACGTCCAGCAGCGCCAGGGCGAACAACGCCAGGGAGATTCCGTCCGCCAGGGGGAGTTT
This sequence comes from uncultured Leptospiraceae bacterium, assembly GCA_964530305.1. Classification (GTDB taxonomy): domain Bacteria; phylum Spirochaetota; class Leptospiria; order Leptospirales; family Leptonemataceae; genus CAZGYS01. The sequence goes on along the minus strand of CAZGYS010000177.1, from coordinate 5,643 downwards.
ATCGACGGCCTTGCCCAGGGACCGCAAGAGATGCGCCAGGATGAAACAGATGATACCGAAGGCCGCGAAATGGGCCATGGCGAATTTCGCCAGGCCCATGAAGGTTCGGGGTTGCTTGAAGCGGTCCGGGCGCCCGGGGTAGACTTTCAGCATGGCCTCGGAGCCGACATAATACTCCAGGGTGTCGGCCGGGTGCAGACCTATTTTGTTTACGTACAGCAGAACCCCCGTTCCGAACTGGAGCAAGACGAAGAGCGCGAAGACGAGAATCGCCGGCTTAAAGCGAGCGTGATCACCCTTCATGGGCGCCCTTCCCCGGGGACGACCATAGATAGTAGAGCAAGTACGTCATGGATAAGCCGGCCGTCACGTGAAAGACGTGACCGGCGCCGAAGACCAGCCAGGCCAGCTCCTTCACGTAATAGGCGCCGGGCCGCGAAAGAGCATAGATCAGGGTCGAGGAAAACAGCAACACCATGAGGGCGGTTTTCATGCCGCGTCCGAGGCCGCATTCGTTGAGCAGGGAAGTCACGAACAACAGGACGATGGAATACAGGAGCAGATCGATATGCAGATCCTCAAGTACGATGAGAAAGCTGCGCGATTTGCCGGGAGCATTGCCGCGAAACAAGGAAGCCTGGATTTCGGACGGATAGTATCCGGTCTGTTGAATGTCCCGCAGGCCGTGGGCCGCCAGGAAGAGCAAAAGAAAAATCAGGGTGAAGGTGACAATCAGGCGCGGGCCGCGCGCCGAGCGAATGGAGCCGGTGATTAGAAACTTCATGGGAAGTTTCAGTCTTCTCCGAAGTGAAATTTCTGCAGGGCCAGCACCTTGCGCACGGCGCGGCTGACCGCGTTGACGGTAAGCGTGGCGCCGCTGATGGCCGGCAGATCCACGCCCGGATACAGGCCTTCGCTCTTACCGCGAAAAAGATTCAACCAGCGTTTGGGTACGATGTATTCCTCGGGCTCGAAAAACGAAATGATCTCAACGTGACGTACGCTGCCGTTCGCGTCGATGACGATGAAGAGCGTTTCGTTCTTCGTGCGTACGCGATGGGTATCGAAGATGCCGTAGCCCATGACCTTGCCGGCCTTGCCCGCGATGTAAAAAGTATGAAAGCGTCCAATGGGAAAACCCAGTTTTTCCTGGAGGCGATTCCGGGTGCCCTTGCTGAGGAACTTGCTCTTGCGGCGGATGCTGGCTTCCGGAAATTGATTCCGTAGAGCCTGCCGGGGAAGATTATAAACCTTGGCTTTCAGGCAATCGGCCTCGAACCCGCACGTGGGATCCGGCAAGGCCTGAAAAAGAATGAGCGCGGAAAGAAACAGAAGCGAAGCTCCCAGAATTCCCGTCGGTAATATGCGCGTGCGTCCGTGAAAAATGCGATTCATATACGTACCCGATCGCTGTAACAAGACATAATGAAGTTGATAATCAGTCTCAAAACATGGTCTCGCCCGGCCAGTTTTCCGTAAAGTAGAATATGACGCTCCGTTTGCCCTTCCCGGTGAATTAAATGGCGAATTAAATGTAGCCGCGCACGCGATACGCAATCAAGCCCAGGTATTCCTTAACGGCGATGGTGCTCTTGATCAGGCCCGCGGAAGTGGGAAAAAACGCCTCCGGTCCCGGCGCGATGCGATTGGCCAGGTAGTCGGCGGGGTAGGGGATTGTCGCAAGTCCCACGCGACGAAAGCACAATTCCGCCCGGCGCATATGAAAGGCGGAGGTGATCAGAATTACTTTTTTCCAGCCTCGTTTGCGGGCGATGGCGGCGGACTCCCGGGCGTTCTCGGCCGTATTGCGCGAACCGGGTTCCGCCAGGACCCGGTTCGCCGGCAGTCCCCGGCTTCGGAGCCAGTCCCGCAGGAGTTCGGCCTCCGAGGCTCCCCGCTGCATCATCAGTCCGCTGCCTCCGGAAACCAGTAAAACCGGTGCCATCCCCCGCCGTAGGACTTCCTCGCCCAGCAGAATCCGGTCTACTCCACCCGTCATTTCCGGGATGAATGCGCCCTCGGCCGGTCCCCCGCCGGCGGCACCGGAACCGGAAGTCGCCCTGGGCATGGCCAGGGAATTGACCATGCCGGACAAAACGATAATGGCGTCGGCTCCCACCAATTTGTCGGAACTCGGACGGGGATGAACGTCTTCCAGGGACTTCAGCAGGCCGTCTCCCACCGCGGTGGTGGAAAACAGGACGATGGTCAGCCAGGCCAGACCGAAGAGAGGCCGGAAGCGCGATTTCTTCAGGCGGAAAATCGCAATGAAGCTGACTAGCAGGAACAAAGGGTACGGGAACAGGAAAAGGGATAAGGTTTTAGAGAGGTAAAAGAACATGCGGCCGGCTCCAGCGCGGAAATCCCGTGAAGAATTCAGGGGCCCGTCTCCGATTCCAGCAAAAAAATCGCCAGGTGCCGTGGAGACGCTTGCTTGCCTAGGGGCATGTTGCGTATTATCTAGACAAAAAAAGGGCAAAGAGACCCTTTCGGGACGCGATTTTTTATTTCTGCATAGTCTGATATCATCTTGCTAATTAAGTGGGCTCCGCGGATATGGTCTCTGACTGCCTAATATTTATACAGTGTCCTTATGCAGAATAATCTAAGCAGCAATAGTGCATTGAATTTCATCAGCGAGATCACGCGCGCGATGAATCAGAACGATGATCCGGAGCGATTGCTGGATCAGATCCTGTCGGCGTGTATCCAGGTCACCGAAGCCGATTCGGGCAGCATCATGATGCTCGACGATGCCGGTAAGAATCTTGAAATTCGCGCTTCCCGGGGGCTGACCGCCCAGGCCACGTCCTTCAAGCTGAAAGTGGGCGAAGGCGTAACCGGCAAGGTGGCCGAATCCGCGCAACCCCGCCTGGTGGGAAACGCCGCGTCCGAGTCGGATTACATCAGTCTGCGCGAAGGCCTGGTTTCGGAACTGGCCGTGCCCATGATGGCGCGGGAAAGTCTCATCGGCGTTTTGTCCGTGGACTCCAGTCGTGAAAACGCATTCATCGATGAGCACCAGGAGATCCTGAGTATCCTGGCCAACCTGGCGGCGATGATCTTCGTCAACCTGAAGGACAATGTCCTGCTGAAGTTTCGAGATCGCTTTCATCGCGTGATGATGGATATTTCGCGGGTCGTTTCTCAGAGTCTGCAGCTCGAGGACGTCTTTCGCGAGATCATGGTCATCACCGAGAAAGCCTTTCGCCTGCACCGCTCGACGCTGATGCTCTATGATCGTGAAACCGATCGCCTGGCGCTGGCGGCGGCCGTGGGACTGGCGGCCGACGAGATGAAGGATATTTCCTACGCCCCGGGAGAGGGCATTACCGGTTCCGTCTTTCTCAACAAAGAGACCGTTTTCATTCCCAACGTAGGCGAAGAGCCGGGTTTTCTGAATCGCATGAAGTACGTCGATTCGGACAACGACACCGGCTTTTTCTGCAGCCCCATCTTCTCCGGGTCGGAAGTCGTGGGCATTTTCTCCACCTTTACGCGGCGCCAGGACGGCGTCGATCCCGCGTTCATGATGGAGTTTTTGGAGATCGTCGGGTCAATTATTTCGCAGGCGGTCACCATTCAAAAGCTGGTCAAGGAAGAGACGCAGGTCATCGCCTTCGAGAACTTTCAACTCAAGCGCCAGCTCAGCTCTCGTTACCAGTTCGGCAGCCTGATCGGCCGTTCGGACGTGATGCTGAAGCTCTTCGACAAGGTACGCATCATCGCGGATTCCCGCGCGTCGGTATTGCTTACGGGAGATTCCGGTACGGGTAAGGAGCTCATCGCCTCGGCGATTCACTACAACAGTCCCCGGCGGGATAATCCCTTCATCAAGGTCAACTGCGCCGCCATCCCCGACAATCTCCTGGAAAGCGAACTGTTCGGACATCGCAAGGGTTCCTTTACCGGAGCGGTCGCGGACAAAAAAGGTAAGTTCGAAATCGCCGACGGAGGCACCATCTTCCTGGACGAAATCGGCGAAATGGACCTCAACCTCCAGAGCAAGCTGTTGCGAGTGCTCCAGGAGCGTGAGATTGAACCCATCGGCGGGCGTACGCGTCAGGTGGACATTCGGGTCATCGCCGCTACCAACGCCGACCTGGAACAGAAGATCGAAAACAAGGAATTTCGCTCGGACCTGTACTATCGCCTGAATGTAATTAATATTAAGATTCCGGCTCTGCGCGAAAGGCGTTCGGACATCGTCCTGCTGGTGCATCACTTCATCGAGAAATACGCGGGCGAAAACGACAAGGTCCTCAAGGGCATTTCGCCCGCGGCCGTGCAATTACTGGAAAACTACGAATGGCCGGGGAACGTGCGCCAGCTTGAGAACATCATCGAGCGCGCCGTGGTCCTGTGTCGTAATGAATACCTGGACATGGAGGACTTTCAGGACTCCACGTTGCCCTTCGCGCGAGAACAGGTTGCTCCCGAGACCCGGGAGGCCGTGGTCGTGGAAGGCGGCGAGCCGGGCCAGCCCTGGCAGGACCGCAATCTGCCCCCCGAGGAACGCCTGGACGAACTCGAAGGTCGCGTCTACGAGTTCGTCATCTCCGAGGTGGAAAAGCGCCTCATCCAACTGGCGCTCAAGAAATTCCGTTACACCAAGACCCAGGCGGCCCGTTTTCTAGGCATCAATCGCAATACCCTGGATAAGAAAATCAAGGAACTCAAGATCGAATATTGAGCCGAAAACGCTCTCCGAGGCCGTGTACGGGCCCCGCGGGCGGAGTTTTGAATTTTCGTTGCTCGCCAGGTCGGTCAAAAAAACCTGATTCATGCTGTGCTTCGTGAAAACTGGAGCCCGAAAACGAGCTGGAGCCGTTTGCGCCCTGCTGATATCGTTTTCCGTACTGTTTACCTGCAAGGGCATCGGCGCGGTGTCCCCGCGCCCGGAAACCTTGATTCTCGTGGGTGCGTTCGAGCATCGCAGCGGACTTCCCCCGCGTCGCCTTCGGGCCATGCGGGTGGCCCTTTCCGCCTGTCTGGCCGAGATTCCCGGCTTCGCCGTTATCTCTCCCTATGAACGCGTGCATGCCATGCGCATGCTGGGGCGGGATCGACACATCTACCTGGACACGCCCTTTTCGCGCGAAAGGGAAGTGGCCGCGGGTCGGCGCCTGGCCCGGCTCCTGGGCGTGCACGCGGTCCTGGGCGCGCGCATCTCCACCCGCGAGGGCATCCTCACCATCGTGCCGCATCTGGAGGGCGCGGACGGCTCTCGCTACCGCTTGCCCCAGATTCGTCGGCCTGCCGGCGACATCAACGGCATCTTGAACGCTCTTTGTCGCGGTCTGCCGGAGCGCATGGACTTTCTACGCAAGCCCCTGGACCGCTGGCGCAATCGCAAGGCGGCCGAAGCCCTTCGGTACGGAGCCGGATTCGCGTATCTGGAAAACGGGCTCACCAATGAAATCCTGGAAAACGTGGGGCCGGCCCTGAAGGTCTACAACCTGGCTCGTAAGAACGGCGTAAGTTCGCCGGTACTCGAGTCGCGCATCTTCGCCCTCCAGGTCCGGAAGGCCGGGCGGGCCGAGGCCGCGAAACTGATTCAGGCCGCCGTTCAGGAAGGTAAGCTTTCGCGCGCCGCCTTGGCCCATGTTCTCCTGCATCTGGGGCGCTCGGCCCTGGAGGAAG
>CAZGYS010000176.1:2885-10643 GCA_964530305.1 uncultured Leptospiraceae bacterium | reverse complement strand
AATTCCGCCGACGCGTGGGGCAAGGGAATCACTCATGGTTCGCGTCCTGGTTCAGTCCCTTGCCGGGAGTTACGGGAGAATGGTTACGGCGAATCGCTTCCATGAATCGCCTCATGCGCTCCAGGGTTTCCGGCGCATCGACGATATCATTGTGGCCCGCGTTCGCGTAGGCGATGTACTCCGCGGGACCCGCCAGGTTGCGCGCCAGGTCGAGTCCCTGTTCCGGGGGAATCAGGCGATCGCGCGCACCATGGAGAACGAGCACGGGGATTTTAATTTCGCGCGCGATGGACCGCGAATCATAATTCTCCAGCGGAGCCGGGCCGGCCAGGCAGCGGGAAAAATGCAGGCGGGCGACGTCGCGCAGGGTCGTGAAAGGGCTGATGAGAATCATGCCGGCCAGGTTCGCTTGTTCGCCTGAGGCGATTTGCAAGGCGACGGCCGCGCCCAGGGAATGTCCCAGGAGCACGCGCGGTGAATCGGGTCGAACGGTCTCCATGTACTTCAGGGCGACGCGGCCCATGGCCGTCAGGGATGTTCGCGAAGGTGTTCCGGTACTGCGTCCGTAACCCGGATAGTCCGGCACCAGCAGGTTCACTTCCAGACCCGCCAGTTCTTCCAGGATTCCGCCCTTCCACAACATCCCCAGGTTTTCTCCATTGCCGTGGAGGTAGAGTGCGTTCGGCCGAGGCGCAATCCCGGGCCGCGCCGGGAAAACATACTCCCAGGCGAAAATTTTAGTATGAGCGTCCGGCTTTAGCCGGATTTCTTGGAACGGTTCGGGCGCCGGAGACGGCACCGGATAGTCCGGAGCGGGATAGACCAGGGATTTCAGACAGGCCGTGACGGACAGTGCGCAAAGGGGAATCAGCGTTCGGCCGGCCCGTTGGAGTGCCTGCGTTTTTCCTGGAAGATTTCTTGTCAAAAGCCTCATTGAAAGCGTTACTGTCTTCGGGTTCGAAAAAATTGACTCCCGGACCTTCCTGGAAATTATGCCCTATGAGCAATGCGTCCACTTCCACCGACCTGAACTGGAACAGCAAGAACATCACCGAGGGTGATCGTCGAGCGCCCAATCGCGCCATGATGCGCGCGGTGGGTTTCCAGGATGAGGATTTTCGTAAGCCCATCATCGCCGTGGCTTCCGGACACAGCAATATTACTCCCTGTAACGCCGGTCTGAATCGCATCGCGGACGCCGGCATGAAAGGCATTCGCGCGGGCGGCGGCATGGCCCAGGACTTCGGCACGATTACCATCTCCGACGGCATTTCCATGGGCACCGAGGGGATGAAGTTTTCCCTGGTAAGTCGAGAAGTCATCGCCGACAGCATCGAGACCGTTTGCCGCGGACAATCCATGGACGGTTTGCTGGCCCTGGGCGGATGTGATAAGAACATGCCCGGCGCCATGATGGCCATCGCTCGCTTGAATATTCCCTCGGTGTTCGTCTACGGCGGGACGATCAAACCCGGTAAGTATAAAGGCCAGAATTTGAACGTCGTTTCGGTTTTCGAAGCCGTAGGGGCTCACGCCGCGGGCAACATGGACCGCGAAGACTTCGAGCAAATTGAACGCAATGCCTGCCCGGGTTCGGGATCCTGCGGCGGTATGTATACGGCCAACACCATGTCCAGCGCCATCGAGGCTCTCGGTATGAGTCTACCCGGCTCGTCGACCCTGGCCAATGTGGACGAAGAGATTCTTGGCAGTACTGAAGAAAGCGGCAAAGCTTTACTGGAGTGCTTGAAGAAAGGCATTCGCCCCGGGGACATCATGACCCGCAAGGCTTTCGAGAACGCAATCGCCGTGGTCATGGCCATCGGCGGCTCCACCAACGCGGTATTGCACCTGCTGGCCATCGCGCAGGATATGGGCGTGGACCTGGCCATCGAGGACTTTGAGGAAATCGCCCGCCGCACGCCTCACATCGCGGATATGAAACCCTCGGGCAAGTATCTGGCCGTGGACCTGCACGTCGTCGGCGGCATTCCGCGCATCATGAAGATGCTTCTTGCAGCCGGTTTGATTCACGGCGATTGCATGACGGTGACGGGTAAGACCGTTGCCGAAAATCTGGCGGATATTCCCGACACCGTTCCGGAAAATCAAGATTTGATTTATCCCCTGGATAAGCCCATGTACGGCCGCGGTCACCTGGTTATCTTGAAGGGCAACCTGGCTCCCGGCGGCGCCGTGGCGAAAATCTCCGGAGTGAAAGAACCGGCCATCAGCGGAGAGGCGAAAGTCTACGACTCCGAGGACGAGGCCATGGCCGCCATCATGGGCGATCAAATCGAAGAAGGCGACGTCATCATTATCCGATACGAAGGGCCGCGCGGCGGACCCGGTATGCGCGAAATGCTCGGTCCCTCGGGCGCTCTCATCGGCAAGGGCCTGGGAGATAAGGTGGGTCTTGTGACCGACGGGCGTTTCTCCGGCGGTACCTACGGCATGGTCGTGGGGCACGTGGCTCCGGAAGCGGCCATGGGCGGACCCATAGCTCTGATTCGCAATGGAGATATGATCACCATCGATGCCAAGTCCAATCGCCTGGAAGTGCATACGACCCTGGAAGAACTGGAAGCCCGCAAGCGCGATTGGCGTCCGCCGGCTCCCCGTTACAAGAAAGGCGTCATGGCCAAGTACGCGAAGCTCGTAAGCTCCGCGCAGTACGGAGCCGTGACCGATCGTTTCGACGATGACTGAAAGCAAGAACCGAAATTAGTAAGCCGTAAGATTAAGAGACTGTAAGATCAAAATATTTACTTAAGATTTGGAGGGGGATATGAGCGAAGCAAAAGAGGCCCATAAACTCTATGGCAAGGAAGGCGAAGAGACCCGGGATCGGCCGTGGATTTTTCGTACTTACGCCGGTCATACCAGCGCGAGGGCATCCAATGAATTGTATCGCTCGAATCTTTCGCGGGGTCAGACCGGTCTCTCCATAGCCTTCGACCTGCCCACCCAGTGTGGTTACTCCTCCGATCACTCCATCGCCGCGCCCGAAATCGGTAAGGTGGGCGTGCCCATCAACTCGCTGGATGACTTTCACATTCTGTTCAAGGACATCCCCATTGAGCAGATGAACACGTCCATGACCATCAACGGCACGTCCATGTGGCTGCTGGCGCTCTACGTGGCCCTAGCGCGCGAACGCAACGAGGACGTTTCCAAACTTCAGGGCACGACTCAAAACGACATCATCAAGGAATACCTGGCGCGAGGAACCTACATCTTTCCGCCCGAGCACAGTCTGCGCATCATCGCCGAGATGTATGAATACGCGCTGGAAAATATTCCCAAATGGAACGCGTCCAACATTTGTTCTTATCACCTGCAGGAGGCGGGCGCCACGCCGGCCCAGGAGCTGGCTTACGCCCTTTCCAATGCAATCGGCATCCTGGATTTGATTAAATCGCGCGGTAAATTCTCCCACGAGCAATTCGAAATGATCGTGGGGCGAATTTCGTTCTTCGTGAACGCCGGCATTCGCTTCGTCGAGGAAATGTGCAAGATGCGCGCCTTCGTCGAACTGTGGGAAGAGATTACGCGAGATCGCTACAAGGTGGAAAACCCGAAGTATCGCCGTTTTCGTTACGGCGTGCAGGTAAACTCCCTGGGTCTGACCGAGCAACAGCCGGAAAACAATGCCTGGCGTATTCTGATTGAGACCCTGGGCGTGACTCTTTCGCGCAAGGCTCGCTGTCGCGCGCTGCAGTTACCGGCCTGGAACGAGGCTCTCTCCCTGCCCCGCCCCTGGGATCAGCAGTGGTCCCTGCGTCTACAGCAGATCATGGCCTATGAAACGGATCTCCTGGAGTATCCGGACCTCTTCGAAGGCAGCAAGGTCGTTGAATCCAAGGTCGGCGATTTGAAAGCCAATGCCCGTGCCGAGATCGACAAGATCCTGAACATGGGCGGTATCCAGGCCGCCATCGAATCCGGTTATATGAAATCCGGCCTGGTTAAATCCATGTCGGAACGATTGAGTCGTATCAACGCGGGAGAGATGCCCGTGGTCGGCGTGAACATGTACGAAGAAGGCCTGCCCACGCCGCTCTTGTCCGGCGAAGACGGCGGCATCTTCAAGCTGGATCCCGACTCGGTACGCGAAACCCGTACCAATCTGGAAAAAACCCTGTCCGACCGCGACGACGCGAAAGCCCGGGCGTCCCTGGAAGCCCTGAAGGAAGCCGCGCGTAACGGCCAGAACATGATGGAGCCTTCCATCGCCTGCGCCATGGCACGCGTAACCACCGGCGAATGGGCTCAGGCCCTGCGTGAGGTCTTCGGCGAATATCGTCCGGTCACGGGCGTGGAAGGCCAGAAGCTTAACCTGGAAAACGATCGCGTGGCCGCCCTGCGTGCTCGCATCGACGAATTCGCGGAGCGACGCGGTCGTCGCCCGCGCATGGTCGTGGGCAAGCCCGGCCTGGACGGCCACTCCAATGGTGCCGAAATGATCGCCGTGAGCGCGCGTCACACCGGTTTCGACGTCGTCTATTCCGGAATTCGTCTGACGCCCGAGGAAATTACCCAGAGCGCCGTGGAGGAGAACGCGGACGTCATCGGCGTTTCCATTCTCAGTGGTTCCCACCTGGAGCTGGCCGAGCAAATGGTGGCTCTCCTGAAAGACGCGGGTGCATTCGATCACATTCCCGTGGTCTTCGGCGGCATCATTCCGCAGGAGGACTTCGCGACTCTGGAAGCCACCGGTATCAAGAAAATCTTCACGCCTTCGGACTACGAGCTCATCGACATCATGGAGCGCATCATGGAAGTCGTTGAGGAAAAAGAAAAAGCGGCAACCTGAACAACCTTTATCCCGGAGCGCGAGCTTGAAAAGCTACCGATACTCGCGTTGGCGAATGGTTCCAGGGCCCGTGGTAATCGCCCTGGCGGGCCTGTTCATCGGGCCCGAGCTTTTCGACTATCCTTCCATGACGAAGGCCGTTGTGCTTTACGGCCTCATGGGGGTTTTCATCATTTGGGGTTTGCGTTCCATGGAGTTCCATTCTCGCTCCTTTGAATTCGACGAAGCGGGGATTATTCAGCGTAGATGGTTGGGTACGCGACGCATCGAATTCGAGCGTGGGCCCGAGAGGCTGGAATCTTACGGTCTTCGGCGTACAATCGTGGAACTACGGGTGGGCCCGACATCCATCCGCTTTTCCAGCCATATTCACCGCTTCAAGGATCTCTACGCGAAGTTGAACGCATCGACGGCGCCGGCCGGGCCCGGCCCATCCTTTCCCATGCATTTGCGAACGCGACCCCTGTACTGGTTGCTGGTCGCTTGCATGGCCCTGGTGGGCCTGCCGATTGTCTTTTTCGGGCCGATCATATACGTGATTGAGGCGTTGTCCCTGGCCCTGGATTCGCCGGGCGCCGATTCCGCCACGTCGATTTCGCGGGGCCTCGAACTTATCGAATTGGTATGGCTAAACCTGGTGTTCATTATCCCCGCGGCCATCTGGTTTCTGCTGCATCTGCGGCGCCTTGCCCGGGACCCGGCCGAATGGCGCTTCGATTCGAACCGGATTTCATTTCGCCTTCCGCGCAAGACCATGCGTGCCGTCGCTCTTTCCGAGCTGCGCGAAGTTCGCGTACAGGGTCCGGCCAGAGGCGGTCGAGCCCTGGTCGTCGATCTGGGAGAAGCCGGCTATTTTCGTATCGGGGCGGTACGCGCGGCTTGCTTTGGGACTTCCCCGGAACGTCTGGCTCTCGATTTGGAGCGACTGTACGGTGACCATATTCCGGAGACGTCCCTTTGAGTTTTCCTCTGGACACCTTTTTCCCATGAGGTGAAAGTCTCCTTTCGCCCATGAATCGTTCTTTTCTCTGGAGTAACTTCCAGGCCGGTACAACCACGGCCGTGATCATAATCCCGCAGGGCATGGCCTATGCCCTGGTGGCGGGAGTCCCGGCTATTCACGGTCTGTATGCTTCCCTGCTGCCGCTGGTGGTTTATGCCTTTATTGGTCGTTCCCGGGAACTGGCCGTGGGGCCCGGCTCCCTGGATACCTTGCTGGTAGGCGCGGCCCTGGCCGGTATGGGCGTCGTTACCGAATCCAACGCCGCCGCCTATGCCGCGCTCCTTGCCTTGCTGGTGGGCATCATCCAAATGGCGCTGGGTTTTTTGCGCGCGGGTTTCCTGGTTAACTTTCTTTCGCGTCCCGTCTTGAGCGGGTTTACTTCCGCGGCGGCGCTCATCATCGGGGCCAATCAGGTTCGCAATCTTCTGGGTTTCCAAGCTAAAAGCTCCGCGCATTTTCTGGGAATCATGGAGCAGATTTTTATTCACATCACTCAACTCAACCCCTGGACGGCCGCGACGGGTATTATCGGTATCGTGCTCTTGATTGCCTTCAAGCGCATTCACAAGAAAATTCCCGGCCCGCTGGTGGTGGTGGTGCTGGGAATTATCGCGGCGAAGCTCCTGGGCCTGGAAGGCCGCGGCGTGATTATTCTGGGGACCGTGCCGAGCGGCTTTCCCCTGCCGGGGCCGCCGCCGACCGAATTGTTCACCGTCAAGACGATCCTGGGTTTATTGCCCACGGCGTTCGCCATCGCCTTCGTGGGTTACATGACGATGATCTCCATCGCCAAGAAATTCGCCGACATGAATCGCTACGACATCAGCGCCAACCGCGAACTCATCGCTTCGGGCGGCGTGAACTTGATGGCGGGGCTCAGTTCGGGTTTTCCCGTAAGCGCCAGCTTTTCGCGTTCGGCCGTGCATGCTTCGGCGGGTTCCACTTCTCCCTATACCTTGATTGTCGTCGCCGGCTGGGTGGCCATGGTGCTGATCCTGCTGACGGATTTTCTCTACTCCCTGCCCCGGACGATTCTCGCGGCGATTATCATCGTCGTCGTGCTGGGGCTGGTCGACTTCAAAACCGTTCGGCGCTTGCGGAAAGTTAAGCAATCCGATATGTGGCTATTGCTTACGACCTTCGCGGCCACGCTGGCCATCGGCATTGAGCAAGGAATTCTGGTGGGCGTGGCGTGTTCCCTGGGGCTGTTCATCTACAGGACGACGCGTCCCCATACGGCCGTGCTGGGACGCGTGAACGATTCGCGCGAGTTTCGCAATGTTAATAACTATTCGGACCTGACGACTTACCCGGGCATGTTGATTTTGCGCTTCGACGCTCAGTTCTATTTCGGCAATGTTACCTTCTTGAAGGATTTGCTTCGTCGCCATGAAGCGGAGGGGCCGCTCAAGGTCGTGATCATCGAGGCCTGCAGCATGACGCAGTTGGACAGCAGCGCGGACGCGGCCCTGCATGAAATTGTCGACGACTATATGCAAAGGGGCGTCGAGATGCGTTTCGCCAGCGTGAAGATGCCGGTGATGCGCGTGATGAAGGCCTCGGGCTTTTACGATAAGCTCGGATCCGAGCGCTTCTTCATGAACGTGGACGAAGCGGTGCGCGCTTCCCTGCCGCTCGTGGAATCGAAAGGCGATTGATTAAGCGCGGCCTTTTTCCAGGCCGGCCTTGTAGACCACCAGTGCCCGATTGCGGGCCTCGGCATGAACGACCATGGGTTTCGCGTATTCGGCGGTGCCGTATTCGGGCACCCAGGCGCGCACATAGCCGGCCTCGGAATCGAATTTCTTGAATTGAATCGCGGGGTTGAATACGCGAAAATACGGCGCCGCGTCGCAGCCGGTTCCCGCGGCCCACTGCCAGTTGCCGTTATTGGACGCCAGTTCATAGTCCAGCAGCTTGCGCGCGAACCAGCGCTCCC
>CAZGYS010000176.1:0-2852 GCA_964530305.1 uncultured Leptospiraceae bacterium | reverse complement strand
TTGGTCAGGAAGCTCGCCGTGATCATGCGTACGCGATTGTGCATGTATCCCGTTGCCTCCAGTTCGCGCATGCCGGCGTCCACCATGGGATAACCGGTTTTGCCTTCGGTCCAGAGCTTGAATTCCCGCTTATCGTTGCGCCATTTGATGGAGTCGTATTCAGGCCGAAAGCTCTGTTCCACGACATGGGGAAAGTTGGCGAGGATCTGAGTAAAGAAATCGCGCCAGATGAGTTCTCCCAGCCAGACTTCGCTTGTTCGGGAAGCTTTTTTGACCATTTCGCGTATGCTCACGGTCCCGAATCTCAGGTGCGGACCCAGGCGAGAAGTGGCGTCTTGCGCGGGGAAATCGCGACGATTGCCGTACTCCCGCAACAGTTTCGGAGCCAGGCGCGCGGCCGGAGTCAGGATCGGCGAAGGCTCGAAGCCGATCTCATTCAACGAGGGCATGGGCGGATTCTTTTTGAATGAAAACAGGTTTCGCGCGGCCGCTTCCGTAAGGCTCTGAACGCGAAGGCCCTGTTTATTGAACAGTTCCATCCAGCGTCGACGATAGGGCGTATAGACCGTATAGGGATTGCCCTGCCCCGTAAGCACTTCCCGTTCCTCGAAAACCACCTGGTCCTTGCGGGTTTCGAAGGCGATTTCGCGTCGGGCCAGCAGCTCCCGAACGCCTTCATCCCGAGCACGGGCGGCGGGCTCGTAATCGCGATTCGTATAGACCGCGCGAACATCGTATTTCTTGAGCAACTCCTCCCAGACTTCGGGCACCCGACCGTGACGGACAAGAAGACCACTACCGCGCCGGCCCAGTTCCTCGCGCAGGAACGTCACCAGACTATGAATGAAACTCACGCGCCCGTCGTCGACGTCCTCCAGTTTCCCCAGGATGTCCCCGTCGAAAATGAACAGAGGGACGACCGGATGTTCGCCGCGCAACGCGTCCAGCAGGCCGGTATTGTCGTGGAGGCGCAGGTCTCGGCGAAACCAGAATACATTTACGATTGGTCGGGGCATGTGAATTGATTGTCGTAGCTTCTCGTCTCGTCGGCGAGCGCTCCCTACCAGGGCTCCGTTCGGCCCGATTTGGGCAAGCGCATTCCAACCCGTTTTCCACTGGACGTACGCCCCGAACGCATGCCATTGACGGGCGTGACTTCTCTCGTCCAAAAAGCCCTGGAACTGGATAAATTCGCCATTGCCCGCCTTATTACCGTGTTCGAGGATTCGCGCAACGACGCGCCCGAAAAACGCAGGGCCCTGCTGGCGGAACTGGACGCCTCGGAAAATCGCCGTGACGCGGTGTTTCTGGGCATCACCGGCACTCCCGGCGCCGGTAAGTCGACCCTCACCGGTAGACTGGCCAATCACCTGGCGCGCGAAGATGAGAACATTGCCGTGGCGGTCCTGGCCGTGGATCCCTCCAGTCGCGTTTCAGGCGGCGCCTTGCTGGGAGACCGGACCCGCGTGGAATTCGCGGCCGGTGAAAAGCGACTATTCTTTCGCAGCCAGGCCTCGGACCGGGAACTGGGCGGCGTAAGTCGCACGACCTTTCAGGTATGCCGACTGCTTTCGCGCCTTTTTGATTACGTCTTCGTCGAGACCGTGGGCATTGGTCAGAGCGAAATCGAGATTCAGTTCGTGGTGGATCGCACGTATCTGATTTTGCAGCCCATGGCCGGGGACCAGGTGCAGTTCATGAAGGCCGGCATCATGGAAGTTCCGCAGGTTTTCGTTCTCAATAAGTCGGACGAGATCCAGGCCGCCGAAAAATCCTACCACGCCCTGCGGGCCACGCTTGCCTTCACTCGCCCGGGAGAAGAGGATGAGCTGGAGATCTTTCGCGTCAGCGCCCGCACGGGGCTGGGACTGGATTCCCTGCTGGGCGAAATGCGTTCCGCGCGAGATGAGCTGAATCGCCTTCGCGGCGAACGAGACAAGGAAAGTTATTTCTTCGCCAAATGGGTACGCGATGAGTTCGGTCGACGCGGCCTGCGGCGACTGGGCCCGGGAGACGGAGTGGACGCGGCGCGCGATTTCATCCGGGACGCGGGCGATTTCGATCTGGCCCAGACGCGTTTTCTGGAAACCCATGCCGGCGTTGCTCCCGGTTCGCCGACCGGCTCCTGAAGCGAGCCCATCGACTCCCGACGACTTTTCGTGTACGGCAGTCTGCGCCCCGCCCTGGGCCACTACATGCAGCGTTATCTTCGCGCCTTCGCCGAGCATCTGGGACCCGCTACCGCAAAGGGGCAAATATATGATCTGGGGTCTTATCCTGGTTTCATCGAGGGCCCCGGTCTGGTTCAAGGCGATTTGTTTGAAATCAAGAATCCCCGGCGACTTCTGCCGCCGCTGGACCTGTACGAAGGCGATGAATACGAACGCAAGTTTCTCTCCATACGTGACGGCTCAGGCGCGGAAGGAACGGCCTGGATCTATATCTACACCCGTGAGCCTGGAAACCAGCGCTTGATTGAGTCGGGAGATTACGTGCATTACCGCTTGAATCGCTCGGAAGATGATTAAAGTTTAGAAATAAGCCAAAGCTCTTTTTCCCCGGGGATTACCTGGAAGCGCCGATATATATGGTATGGCGAAGATCAAGGAAATCAAGGCCCGGGCGCCGCGAAATCGCACCATAACTTTGTCGCTCGCGGAGGAAGCGCTCTACGAACCGCGTCTGGTTCCCCTCACCGCTCCCGCCCATCACGAGGATCTGGAGAATCGCATTATTCCCGGGGACCTGTTTCAAGTCCTGGATTTCCTGCCGGAAGCCTGCGTGGATTTGCTGTTCCTGGATCCGCCCTACAATCTAACCAAGACCTTTAATCAGTCCGTTTTCAAGGAACG
>CAZGYS010000175.1:660-10731 GCA_964530305.1 uncultured Leptospiraceae bacterium | reverse complement strand
CCCGATAGTCCGACGGTCCGCCCCGGTTTCAGCGGTAATTGATGTCGCTCTTGCATAATCCTAACAAATCTCCACCCGCGAAAAGACAAGCATTTCCGGGCTCTCGCCCGGCGATTTTTGGTTGCGCCTTTTCAGGTACATCGGCCTCTATCCTCGACGGCCTTCCGGCCCCGTTGAAAATTCATGCGCCTGATTCTCGTTATCGAAAGCGATGCGGCAACCCTGAATAATATTTCCAGGGACCTGAGTGGTATGCGACAACGCGTCGTAACCACGGGCTCGGGGCGTAAAGGCCTGGAAATGGCGCGCACCGGCAACCCGGATGCCATGTTGCTGTCGGTGGAAGCCCTGGAAATGGACAGCCTCCTGGTCTTGAAGGAATTGCGGGCCGACGAAATCACCCGGGGCATTCCCGTGCTTTTCATGACCCGCGAAAACACCGAGAAGGAGCGCCTGCTGGTTGCGCAGAAATTGGGTGTCACCGGTTTCTTAATGGTGCCCTATCAAAGCAATGTGCTGCTGGAGTCATTCCAGTCCGCCCTCCAGCGCGGCCCACGCCCGGG
Organism: uncultured Leptospiraceae bacterium; assembly: GCA_964530305.1. GTDB lineage: Bacteria > Spirochaetota > Leptospiria > Leptospirales > Leptonemataceae > CAZGYS01. The sequence goes on along the minus strand of CAZGYS010000175.1, from coordinate 10,168 downwards.
CCCGGCACCGAAATCCTTCAAGGTCTCCCGGGGCTCGGGTCGCACTTTGATTACCTTTCAGGCTCCCGCGGATCTCGGCCTGTATCACAAAGCCACCCTGGAATTTTCCCCGGACTTCATTGAGCAGGTTCGCAATGATCACGTCATCATGGATCTGCGCGCCCTGCCCGAATTCAATCACGAAGGCGTAAAGGTCTTCCTGAAAATTCGCGAACTCTTCAAGGATATCGATCCACTCATCGTCGCCGGGCGCAACTACGGCCACCTCCTGGGCGAAAGCATGGTGCTCGATCTCAAGCTCTTCCTCTCGGGCGAAGAACTCAAGAATTACTTTGACTTTCTTGAAAAGGGCGAGGCTTAAGGGCGAGGTTCCGGCTCAACCTCGGTCCAGCCCATCGGCGAATCAAATTTCGATCCGTTTTTCAACCTTTGCGGAATCAATTTCCCTACTATTGATAATACAACTATCATCCGGATACGGGTCATCGGCGGTTGCCATCTTAAACCATGGACCGTAGGCAAGGCCGGTTTAATTCTTGAATTGAATTTCAAGCCCACCAAAACGCGGTTCATCTTCGGCTCGAGGGAACGGAGGTTTTAACTTTAGAATATACATACTTGCCACTTCGTTCCCAATGAAATGCCGATTCGATGCTTCAATAAAATCGGGATCATGCGTAGCACAAAACCGCTCGGTGCTATAAATTATATCCGCGCCCAGCATTTCCGATAAGAGTGCATTGTTTATGTCGGCTTTCACATATATCGCGGCTCGAACCCTTTCTTCTACAAGGCCGATATTCAGGTCTCCAAATTTAAGGATGAGAATGCCGGGTTCGCGGGAAATCAAAGATTCCGTGGGCAGCCCGGTATTTTCAAAATAGTTTGCGAGTTTATCCTCTTTCTCCTCCCGTTCGATGAAAATCGCGACCTTGCATATATCCGTTAAGGTTCGTCCTTTGCAGGCCTCCAGGATTACACGCGCATCATGTAAATTTTGCCACCCAAATGTATCGAACCATTCGCGATCCAGTCTCATTTTTTACTCCGAGCTAGCCGCATACCAGTTTACAATACAGGCCCATTAAGAATGACGTCGCTACAGATCCATTCGTTCTTCAATCTTGCTTTCGTCGACTTCATTCAAGAACATGATGCAACTATCGTCGGGATAGGGATCACCTTCAGGTGCATCGTAAATCCATGGTCCGTAGGCAAACCCGGTATCGTCTTCAAAGTAAAATTCGAGACCACCATACCTTTCAAGTCTTTCCAACCGCTCGAACGGGGATTTTAATCGCAAGATGGAGCATGCCTGAATTTTCTTCCCAATAAACTGGTGGTGCCGCGGCTCGATATATTGTGGTTCAGCGGAAGCACAGAACCTCAAGTCACTGCTGATAATCTCCGCCTCGATCATCTCTTTCAACAATTTTCGGTTAACTTCAAAATGCACGTGGAGCGCGGCCCGCACTCGCTCTTCAATCAAACCAAGCGTTACATCTTCGAAGGTCAGCAACAAGATGCCCGGTTCGCGCGAGATTAGATTCGTCAGGGGAAGTTTCGATTCCCGGGTAAAGTCTTCGAGTTGTTTTGCCTTATCCTCGGGCGAAATAAATATCGTGACCTTACAAATATCCGTCAGGGTTTTGCCCCTGAGTGCTTCCAGGCGAGAACGATGAGCTATCAGGGAAGACCAATTAAATACATCGAACCAATCGTTTTCAAGTCTCATAGTTCGCGCTCGGCTCGCTCTAAACATCCCAAAACCCGCAAGCGGAGACGATAGCCTTTAAATTCTAAGTCAGCCTCGAGACGGTATGCGCCTGGCAAGAGTCGCCTCATCGACTTCATTCGCGGCGATAATCTCACATGCTTCTCCGTATCCTTTTTTCACGGCATCTTTACGCCAAAACGCACCGGCGATAATTCCACTTCCATCCGTGAATGTAAACTCAAGTCCGCAGTCCAATATATCCAATGGATTTTCAGGTTCCCGCTTCTTCTTACGGAGAATATGAACGTCAGCGACGACCTTACCGAGCGATTCCTTGATGATATCCGTAGCGAGTTCCGGTCGCTCCACTGATGAAAACAATAATTCGCCTTTTATAAGTCGTCTATTCCGCAAGTCTTCCAGGGTTTCGAACGTGATATCTTTACGTGCATGCAAGGCGATGAGACGCAATTCTTCAACCAAAGCTAAGTTGTTGTCCGAAAACTCAAGAATCATGATGCCTGGTTCAAGGGAAATAAACTCCACGACGGTTTTTCCGAAGACGTTCGGAAATTCTTCCAGGGCTTTTGTTTCCTCGGATTCCTTCAGATATTTCGGGACTTTCTGGATGTCCACTAAAGTCTGCCCAATAAATCCGGCGAGCCAATCTCGCGCATCCGCGAGAGGCTGCCATTTGAATTCATTAAACCATTCCGGTTCAAGTTTCATTGGCCTTCCCTCAAAATTTTCAAATAGTTTTCGACTCGTCGTAATTGACTGGGGCGAAACTCTACTATACCAGCAGTACCGGGGTCATTGATAAAGAACTTTCCAGTGGAAGTCTCGAGCAAGCCCTGAAAATCATCGATTCCTTGTTTTTGAAGAAAACTACGAATTTCCTCAAAGTCACCGATGGCTTGCCGTCTTTGTTTTCCTTGCAATGCTTTCAATGCATCCTCGAATTTGGATTCCGGAAAGGTATGGGTACCGAACACTCTTTCCATGACCGTGGCCGCCCGATTCTGTCCCTCCAAGGAGATGTAACGCACTTTCGGGTCATGTCGTATGACTTTCAAACCGGCTTTACGAATGAGCCTGAGGTTTTTTAGTTCAAGAACGACCATTTCGTTGAATGCTTCATGGCGAGCTACTCCAATCAGAACGTCCGGCATCTTCTTGTGATGGTAGATAATTTTAATATTTCCATCCTGGGAAAAAATTTCTCCAAGTTCAATCTCGACTTCCGACAGTTCTCGTTTCTTTTTCGTTTCTTTCGACTTGTCAATTTTCTTCTCTTTACCCTTATCCTTCTTCTTCCGCGCCTTCATTCTAGCCTTGAAGGCTTTCGCTTGCTCCATCACCCGACGAGTGGCTGCGTATCTCGAAAGACGTTTCAATATTGCCTTTCCGGCTGTCTTGACGGCCTTGGCGATGGCCGCCAGGGCAACTATGAAACGTAGGGCCAGCGAAAGCCAGTATCTAGTCTTTCGCCCCGTTGAGCCCGGCCCGACAATCACGTCGGAAGCCAGCATGGCATCATCATAGGCGGCCGCGAGCATGGCGGCACTCATGTCAATCGGCGACATCGCGAACTGTTTTATGCCGGAGAACGCATTTATTACGCGATCATAGTTTTCCGCGCCTACGAGGCCATGCGTACTGACGTATAGATTCGCGAGAATCAATTCCTTACCGAGTACGAGGATGTCGATGGGCGTCATGACGATCGCTTTGACGAAATCATAGATGCTTTCGAGCGCCCCCATGGCAAAACCGAAAAATACACCGTCATTTATTTCGCTTTTAATTTTTTCATAGTCTCGCGCCAGGGCCGCTTGCTCACCCGCGCCTACGCTACGAGGCTCATCATATAGGTACATACCCTTCATGCCCTGCAAATGAGAATAGGTTGCCGGCAGCAAGTGCTGGTGTAGGGCTTTCTCCGCGTTTTGCCCCCACTTTCGCTCCGTAAACGTTCGTAGATTCGCCATAACGGGTCGACGATGCTGGGCCGGTGTTTGCTGGAAATACCAGATAACCCCCTGGTTACTCTCCAGTCGACGTTCCGTTCCAAGTAACCAGAAGATTCGCTGAGCCGTAAAGAAACTGCCGTAATACAAGGCACTCCCACCCGGATCAGTCATAAAGTAACGCCGTAGTTTTTCACGCTGCAACAGAGTATCCAGTTTATCATTGAAAATATATTCCATCGCAAGTTCGCCCGCGGATTGGCCGGGTATGTCCCATTTTTCCGCCCGCTCGTCTTCAATAAATCTCAAGACCGCGGCCAGCTCCTTTCGACGAAACCCTTTGAACAACTTCAGGACTTCGTTCCCATCACTCGACTCCTTAATCTGAACAAAACGCGCTCTTGCGACATCCGTAACTTCTCCCCCGAGAATAATGTAATGTAAGAATTCCCGCTTGTTCTCCGCGGTCCCCATGCGACCGTGCATCCATGGTAAGACATTGCTTCTTTTTTGCTTCATAGTGGCAGCATTGTCTTTAATCCTTGCATGACTGAACCAATAACACCGGCTTTTTGCGCGTCTTTTAGTTCATCGAGAATTTTTTTGCGATCGTGCCGGGTAACGAAACCGGTAATCCAGTCAGTAATGTTTTTGACGGCCTCCTTCGTTTTTTTCCTTTTCCATAACATTACCGTCCCGAGGTACAGCGTCTTTCCATCAGCAATTCCGTTGACGTCTATCTTGTGACCTTCCACCCTGAGGGCTTTCTGTACACGAATCACCAGGTCGATAAATAGAGGACCATATCGCGCGTTTCGCGGATGCTTGAAGTGCTTTAACTCATTTTCCGCTTTCACGAGTTTGAGCATCCCTTTGACGAGCTCGATACTCCACGCTGGTTGCTTCTCCTGGTAGTATAGGAGCGCCTTTTTATATCGATTATTGTATTTATCTATAGTACGTGCGTTGATACGACCCGTAGGAGGTATACGCATTGCGATTTGCGCCTGCGCGACCAGCTTTTCAAAGGCAGTCGCTTTTTGCTTGCTTGTCCCATTGTTGAGTAACCTCAATGCTTCTTCGTAGGATTTACGGTAACCGGCCGCAAGATATAGATGATACAATAGACCCGCCGTGAAATGAACGGGAATCTTCAGAACGCGCCCTGCGTAGATTTTATGACTCCCGCGCGGCATTCCGTTCAGTTCGCGAATCTGGTTTGAGCTTACTCCGAATCGATCGGCTTGCTGAAATACGCCCGCCATGACGAGTACGGACTCAAGAGAAACACCGTCATACGCGTAAATCACATCGCCGCGGCGCTACTTCTGGGTAGAAAACCATCAGACCCGTATTTGACCGTTTATCCCGCCGACCATGAAGCACCATTAGCCCATCATGAATCTTCGCCCTTGGCGCGCATTATTTCGGAAGCACGCGAAACATCCCGGCGGATGGTCATCCAGATCAACGGTCCCGCCGGCGTCGGCAAGAAACGCCTGCTACGCCATGCGTGCGCTCAAGCAGGGATTACACTACATGAAATCGACGTCGCCCAGGTACTCCGACTACCGGACCGAGACGAAATCCTGGAGTTCATTCCACGAGCCGCGGTATTGAATCAGCACGCCGTGTCCTTCACTAATCTGGAGCTACTCGCGGAACCAAGCCATGAGAACAGCGCGAATATTCTAGGGCGAGAGCTTCGAGCCGATCATCTGATCGCCTTTTTGCCGACACCGGAGAAAGTCGCACCGGGCAAAATGGACGACTTCGACGCGACTATCGAACTTCCGCCCCTGGATGTCGCCGCTCGCTCCCGAATTTGGACGGAACTTCTGACGGAAAGAGATACGGCGGAAGATATATCCGTGCGAGAATTCGCGCGAACTTTTCCCATAACTGGAGCCCCCCTGCATCGAGCCGTCAGGTTCGCCGCCGGCCAGGCAAGACTCCGCGCTGAATCGCAAACGATTCAACGAGGAGATCTGCTGCAAGCATGCCGAAGGGAAACCACGGGACGCATGAATGAATTGGCAGTGCTGGTCCATCCACGCTTCACGTGGGACGACCTGATCATGAGTAAGCAGACAAAGTCGCTGCTCCACGAAGTGGAAAACGCAGTCAATGATCGCCGCATCGTGTACGAACAATGGACCATGCACAGCCAGGGAACGGCTGAACAAGGCATGAGCATACTATTTACCGGACCACCCGGTACCGGGAAGACCATGGCGGCATCTATTATTGCCCGAGAACTGGGGCTGGAACTCTACAAGCTGGATCTATCGCGAGTCGTCAGCAAGTATGTCGGTGAAACAGAAAAGAACTTGTCCATCGTCTTCAATGAAGCGGAAAAAGCGAATGCCGTGTTGTTTTTTGACGAAGCTGATTCCCTGTTCGGTAAACGGGGAGATATCAAAAGCGCGCAGGATCACTATGTCAACCAGCAGGTAGGCTTCCTCCTGCAGAAAGTCGAGAGCTTCCAGGGAATCGCGTTTTTAGCCACCAACCTGGATGACAACATGGACAAGGCTTTCGAGCGAAGGTTCAGCTATATCGTACGCTTTCGTGTACCTAGAGCCCTGGAACGCACTGAAATTTGGAAGCGCTCCTTTTCCCCGGCGACACCCCTCGCCGACGACGTAGACTTTGAGGCACTGGGCAAGGACTTTAACGCAACCGGCGCTCAGATCAAAAATATCGCCCGTAACGCCGCCTTCCTGGCCGCCGCCGACAAAACGCGTGAAAAAATTCAGGTCCACCAGTCTCACATCCTACACGCAACCCTGCGCGAGTTCGACAAGGAAACCATCGCCTAGGAAATGGAATACAGCGGCCAATTCCGCGATGAACTGTCCCGCATTCGGGCGGCATTGAAGGGGGAATGACCCGGACGAGACCCACCTCGAACCTCCTTGACAAAATAAAGAGACATAATATCCAGAGTCGTGTCCTTCCCCATCATCGCCGGGTATAAGCTGCAGGCATCCGAACTGGAATTGGCGCGCCTGTGGCTCGGTTCCGCCGCGGACGTTCCCGCGCGCGAAGTGGACACGGCCGGTCCCCGAGAATTCTCCAATGGCCTGAACTTCCTACCCCGAGCAAGAGTCGCGGATCTTGAGGACGTCATTCAGTGGTGTCGGCCCCTGCTGATTCTCACGGGGCGGGAAACCGAAGTCGCGGATCACGAAGAGTTCTTTCGCCTGGGTGCCGGAGCCTGCTTTGCCCTGCCCGGGTGGGACGAACCCATGCTCTTTCCCAATCCGGTGCTGCCGGAAGTCAAGGGGACGGTCTTCATCGTAACGGACGACGGACGACTGCGAAGCCTGTATCGGCAGCTATTGCGATTCGCGGGTTACGAGATTCGCGTGGACTTCCGCTCGGCGGACGAAATTGCCGAGACCCTGGAGCACATACACGGGTCCGAGACCGAGGACATTCGCCTGCCCGAACTCATTCTGCTGGATCTGGATTCGTCCCGAGTGGACGTTCCGAAATTTTTCCACAACCTGAAAATCTGGACGCGCGAAAATCCCCGCGCCCGAGCCGCCCTGCGCGTGATGGTCACCCGGGACTTCGGCAAACCCGGCGGCGATATCTCCGGACTGGCCGGCGCCATGCGTCCCTTCGTGCGGCGCATCTTTCATCCCCATGAAGCCCTGTGCGCGTTGATGGAAGCCCTGCTCTTTCGCGGTCCGGAGACCGGAATTGAAACCGGCCATCGCATAAATCTTGCGCCTTCCGGCGAATATCGCAGCCTCTCCATGCTTCTGCACGGAGCGGACGGTCGCCCGGGCGCGCGTTCTCCAAGGGAGCTGCTGGCTTTCGCGCGGGAACGCGGCAAGGCGGCGGCGCGTTCCCTGCCCTTTCTCTGGCTGCACGAACATCTGAACCGGGACAGCGTACGCGAAGGCGCGGTTTTAGCTCCCCAACCAGGTATTGATGGCGGCGATTTTCTCCACGGCGTCGGCGGTCCACATGCCTCCGGGAAAGCGGTCCAGCACCCGGCCGAATAAAACCTTGGCCAGCCGCAGCTTTTCGCGAAACTCCTCCAGCACGGGCGAATCCTCCGGCAGGGAACTCCACTTTACTCTTTCGCGCCAGTATTCGTCCAATGCATCTCCATGAATGGCCATGGCCCGGCGATACCATTCGTAGCCGTCCTTGCCCGGTTCGCGAAAGTCTCCCGGGCCTCGCGAATCAGTGGATGCGGCGCCGACGGCATCGTTCTTTCGCTCCGGGCTCGGTGCTCCGCCCTCGAGACTTTTTTCCAGGGTTTCGCGCGCGGCGATGATGGACGGCACAAGCTCCCCCGCGTCACGGGCGATGGTATCGGCGTCTCGTTCGCCTTCATCCGCGCCGGCGGTGTCGGGATGGATCTCGAACAGTTTGCGATGATAGGCGCGCAACAATTCCTCACGCGTGAAACGCTCCGGTAAGCCCAGCAAGTCCCGGGCGGCGGCGATATGGGAGGCATCCATATTGCCTTCTGATACCGCGAACCATCGCCTTGCCGCAAGCGTTTTTGAAAACGCTCCTTCTTTTTATGGTTGCCGAATTGCTCCTGGGCGGCCAAAACATCGTCTCCGCGAGATGAAGGAAAACGAAATCATCGAACTGTTCCACCAACCGGGGGACGCGGCAAGACTGGACGATTGCGCCTTGATTCCGCCGGGGGAGGAACGGGTCATGCTGGCAACGACCGATTCGATGGCCGAAGGGACGCACTTTCGCCTGGAGTGGTCCGCGCCCGAGGACCTGGCGGCAAAACTTTTTCAATCCAATCTTTCCGACCTGGCGGCGTCGGGCGGACGGCCGACCACCGGCCTGTTGAGCCTGGGACTACCGGCGGAGCACGAGCCGGATTTTATTCGCCGTTTCGCCGGAGAGTTGAGCGCGCAATTTCGGGAACACAACGCGCGCATGGTGGGCGGGGACACCTTTCGCGCCCGTTCCATGGTATTGAGCCTGACGCTGCTGGGCACGGCCTTGAGGAATCTGACCCGGGACGGCGGACAGCCGGGAGACGCACTCTACGTCTCCGGCAGCCTGGGGCTTTCGCTGGCGGGCCTGCGGCTTTTGCCGGCGCGAGACGGCGTGGACGAGTTCCACATCGCCGATGCCGCCCTGCGCGATGAAGCCCTGAACAAACATCTGCGCCCGCGCGCCCGCGCCCAATGGGGGCGCCTGCTGGCCGCGGACGAAAGCGTGCATGCCGCCATGGACGTGAGCGACGGTATCGCCCAGGACGCGCCTCGCCTGGCACGGGCTTCCGGCCTGCGGCTCGAAATCGATCTGGATGCGCTGCCCCTGCACCCCGGCCTGGAAGATTACTTCGCGCCCGGGGACGCGGCGCAAAGCGGCGAAGAATATGAACTCCTCTTCCTGGCGGACGAGAACTTCCAGGCTCCCTTTCCATGCACGCGCATCGGTCGAGCCCTGACGAACGAAGAAATCGCCTCAAGCCTCGACGGCGAACCCGGCCCGGTGCACTGGGTCCGCGGGGGACAAAAGTCGACCCTGCCCGCCGGAGGTTTTCGACACTTTTGAACGCGAACGAAAAAAGAAAACGCGCGCCTCTCCTGCTGATTCTGACGGCGATTCTGATTGCGACGACAATCGCCTTGACCCACTGCGCGAATCGCCATGAAGACCCCTTGCTCGATCTGGTTCTTACCGCGGGACCTTCCCCGGAAGACCGGACCGTGCTCATTATCGGGGATTCCCTGACGGTATTTTCGGAGGGCTTCGGTCTGGCCGCCGCCATGGGCCCGGACTATCGCGTGAGCCATAAGGCGGTGGTGCGCTACGATTTCAC
>CAZGYS010000175.1:0-631 GCA_964530305.1 uncultured Leptospiraceae bacterium | reverse complement strand
CGAAATCCCGCCGGGCCGCATACTCGTGCCGCTGGGGACCAATGACGGCTTTCGCTTCACCAGGGAGCAATACCTGGCCAACCTGGCGGAGTTTCACGCGCAACTGCGTTCGCGCAGCACGGCGCGCGTGACTTACTTCCAGATGCCTCGCACGAATGATGCCGCCGTGGCCGCGCGCATTCTGGAGTTCAATCAAGCGCTGCCCGCCGGCATGCCCGGGGACCACACGCGACTGATTGATCTGGACACGCTCTTCCAGAACGCCAATTCATTTCCCAATCTCTACGACGCGACCGATCCCATCCATCCGACCCAAACCGGTTATCTCTTGATTCGCGATGCTATGAAGAACGATCTTCTTTTTTGAGTTCACGCGGTGAAGGGTGAAGGGTGAAGGGTGAAGGGTTAGAGGGGCGCGATGGAAACGGTTACGGAATTTTGACCGGAAAACGTGCGAAAAAAGGTTACTCGCCGCCGAGGACTTCTTTTATATACGTTTCGATGAAATCCTGGATGATGATGTGGTCACCCTTGTGGATCTCGGTGAACTCCACCGCGGCATAGGCGGTGTCGTCCTTTTCCCAGGAACGCACGACACGTCCGTGGGCGTTGATTTCACCCGGCAAACCGT
>CAZGYS010000174.1:0-10750 GCA_964530305.1 uncultured Leptospiraceae bacterium | reverse complement strand
CCAGTTTTTCCTGAAAGCACTGAATATGGGAGCGAACAACTCAAGGGCGCGAAGTTCTCCGGCGGAAAATTCGCCGTCGTGGACGGGCGGAGCGGACGGAGACGCCGCGGTCGGTGAATGCGAATATGGGTTCGAATTCGGATCTTCATTCATGACCTTATTGAGCGATGATTGTTCTCGCGGGTCAATAAGTTTTTATTAGTAATCGTGTCGCGAAGACAAAAAATGAGCTTTCGAACGGTTGAACGCGCGAAACTTGAAAATTGTGCATATTATTTAGTGCTGGGCGCCTTCGCGCCCGGAAGCTTGCGGCGAAAGCGTTTTACAATGGGGCAATTCACATCAATTGCATCATGGCCAATGGCACGGATATCCAGCCCGTCACATATAGAATCAGAAACTTGAACAATTGTCCTCGCATCGCCCGGGACATTGGAGTGCTTTCGCGGCCCGCTACGTCCGATTGAACATGTTGGTCGTCCAGTCGGCGCATCGTGCGATTGGCCGGCATCGTGGGCAAAGCGGCGACGACGGCGAGCAGAAGCCAGATAACATACAGGTAGGTTCGCGGTTCTTGACATCCGCCATAGCCGCATAACAGCATGGGCAGACGCACCAGCGATGGAAAGTCCAGAGCCGCGTAGGCCATGACCCAGGCGAAGCACCAGGTTCCTAGAATGGCGAAGAGGACCATTCCGTCCTCAAAAAGGCGAGAACTTCGCCTTGCCGGCGGCGATACGTTATATAGACGTCCGCGGAAAACATCGTCCCCCTCCGTGAGTTCGTTCGCATGAGATATTTCCGATCGCGGCAGCCAGATCTGCATGGGTTGGTTCCCTCCCTGGTATGGGCCGATAAAGCAATCCTCCTGAAGCTTCATCGGGTTCAGTCCATGGGCTTCAAGAAATCCCTGGATACTTACCGCGTCCGCGAAGGAGCGACAATTTCTGTAGAATACGTATTCCAATTCAATCTCGCCGACACCATGGATAGTCCCAATCATATGGGCCGGGCCGATGATACCACGAAGACGGGCGTACGTCAATAACCGGTATTCACCGAACGGCTCCGGCGGGTCAGCCGAAAATCAAGGGGCATCAAAAAAGGGACGCCCAAATGTATTGGAGCGTCCCTCTTTCATCGCGCGAGCGCGAATAATTTGAAACCAGTCTTATTTGCTCAGGGGCGAAGTCTTGATGGGCGCGGCGGCCGACGCACTCAGGTATTCGCGGTTCATGCGAGCAATAAAGTTCACGCTGATTTCCTTGGGGCATACGGCTTCGCATTCGTACTGGTTGGTACAGTTGCCGAATCCCTCGGAATCCATTTGCGCCACCATGTTCTGGACGCGCTTGGTTTTTTCCACCTGACCCTGGGGTAGAACCGCCATCTGGCCGACCTTCGCCGAAACGAAGAGCATGGCCGACGCGTTCTTACAGGAAGCCACGCACGCGCCGCAACCAATGCAGGCCGCCGCGTCCATGGCCAGATCCGCCGTCTCCTTGGGGATGGGCATTTCGTTCGCATCCACGGTAACGCCCGTGTTTACGGAAACGAAACCACCGGACTGAATGATGCGGTCGAACGCCGTGCGGTCGGTCACGAGATCCTTGATGACGGGAAAGGCTTTCGCGCGCCAGGGCTCGATGTAGACCGTGTCCCCGTCCTTGAAGCGACGCATGTGAATCTGGCAGGCCGTGGTTCCCACGCTGTGATGGGTCTTGTGATCATTGCCGTGGGCCACGCCGTTGATGACCATGGAGCAGGCGCCGCAGATACCTTCGCGGCAGTCGTGATCGAATGCAATCGGTTCTTCGCCTTTCTCCGTGAGTTCTTCGTTCAGTACGTCCAGCATTTCCAGGAAGGACATGTGCTCATTGACATTGTCCACGTCGTACTGAACCATTTTGCCCTTATCGTTCGGGCCGGACTGTCTCCATACGTGAAGTTTAAGCTTCATTACTTATAACTCCTTTGAGAGGGTTTAACATTTTCAAATTCAAGGTTCTCCTTGTGGAGGACCGGCTTTTCGCCTTCGCCCTTGTATTCCCAGGCGGCGACGTAGGAGAAATCATCGTCATTGCGAAGGGCTTCCCCTTCCTCGGTCTGGTATTCCTCGCGGAAGTGACCGCCGCATGATTCCTCGCGATTCAGCGCGTCTCGGCACATGAGTTCGCCGAACTCCAGGAAGTCCGCTACGCGACCGGCTCGTTCCAGGGTCTGATTGAACTCCTCGTTCTTGCCGGTGACCTTTACGTTCTTCCAGAACTCTTCTCGCAGTTGCGGGATTTTCTCGATGGCTTTTTCCAGGCCTTCTTTCGTGCGGGACATGCCGCACTCGTCCCACATGATCTGACCCAGCTCCTTGTGAAAGGAGTCCACGGTGCGCTTGCCGTTCACGTTGAGCAGCTTGTTGATGCTCTCTTTCGCGTCGGACTCGGCCGCCTTGAACTCGGCGCCGTCGGCGGAAACCTTATCGGCGGGCGTGCGCGCCAGGTAGTTGCCGATGGTGTAGGGCAATACGAAGTAGCCGTCCGCCAGACCCTGCATCAGGGCGCTTGCGCCCAGACGATTGGCGCCGTGGTCGGAGAAGTTGGCTTCGCCGACTACGAACAGGCCGGGCACATTGCTCTGGAGGTTGTAGTCCACCCACAGACCACCCATGGTGTAGTGAACCGCGGGATAAATACGCATGGGCGTCTTGTACGGGCTCTCGCCGGTAATCTTTTCATACATATGAAAGAGGTTACCGTAACGATCGCGAATGGTTTGTTCGCCCAGACGCTCGATGGCGGCGCCGAAGTCCAGGTATACACCCAGGCCGGTTTCGCCTACGCCATGGCCTTCGTCGCAAGCCTTCTTGGCCGCGCGTGAGGCGATGTCCCGGGGCACCAGGTTGCCGAAAGCGGGGTAGCGTCGTTCCAGGTAGTAGTCGCGTTCGTCCTCGGGGATGTCCGCCGGAGCGCGCTTGTCTCCCTTGGCCTTGGGTACCCAGACGCGTCCGTCGTTTCGGAGGGACTCGGACATGAGCGTCAGCTTGGATTGATAGTCGCCGCTCACCGGAATACAGGTGGGGTGAATCTGCGTGTAGCAGGGGTTCGCGAAATAAGCACCGCGACGGTGCGCGCGATAGGCCGCCGTTACGTTGCAGTTCATGGCGTTCGTGGAAAGAAAGAAGACGTTTCCATAACCACCCGTGGCCAGAACCACCGCGTGGGCGGAGTGGCGCGTGATTTCACCGGTCTTCAGGTCGCGAACGATGATGCCCCTGGCGTGGCCGTCCTGAATTACCAGGTCCATCATTTCCGTGCGCGGGAACAGTTCCACGTTGCCCAGACCCACCTGGCGACTCAAGGCCTGGTAGGCGCCCAGCAGCAACTGCTGGCCCGTTTGTCCGCGAGCGTAGAACGTACGCGAAACCTGCGCGCCGCCGAAGGAACGGTTGGCCAGCAGGCCGCCGTATTCGCGCGCGAAGGGAACACCCTGTGCCGCGCACTGGTCGATGATGTTCACGCTCACCTGCGCCAGGCGATACACGTTCGCTTCGCGCGAGCGAAAGTCCCCGCCCTTGACCGTATCATAGAACAGGCGATAGACCGAGTCTCCGTCGTTCTGATAGTTCTTGGCGGCGTTGATACCGCCCTGAGCGGCGATACTGTGAGCACGACGCGGGCTGTCTTGAAAGCAGAAATTCTTAACGTTATAGCCCAGTTCCGCGAGACTGGCCGCCGCGGATGCGCCCGCCAGTCCCGTGCCTACTACGATGACGTCGTATTTACGTTTATTGGCCGGATTCACAAGTTTCATATCGAACTTGTGTTTTTCCCATTTCTCTTGAACGGGTCCGGAAGGAATATTGGATTCCAATGCCATTCTTGATTACTCCCCGGTAAGTTTAATGAAATTTAAGATAATTGCGATGGGCACGATGCAAAAGCCCACGATGACAAGCGTCGTGACGCCCAGACTGATTTTCTTCAGCAACGGATACGCGCCCTCGCGAACGCCTCCGAAGGACTGAAAAATGGAACTGATTCCATGCCACAGGTGCAGCGCGAGAATCACCATGGAAAGCAGGTACAATCCCACGTAGAGGGGATTGCGAAAATCCGTAACCATCATGGTGTAGGCGTCGTGCCGTTTTATGAACTGGCCGTTTTTCGTAATCTGCTCCATGGCCGCGAAGCTCTTGGGTTCCAGCCAGCCCATGGTAAAGTGGGCCAGATGGAGAATGACGAAGACCAGCACAAGCAGGCCGGTCAGAATCATATAGCGCGACGCGAAGGAAGCTTGCACGGTCCCTTCGTGCGCGTACTTCACGGGACGCGCCGCGCGATTGGCCGCCGTAAGCTGAATGGCCAGCACGATGTGAACGACGAAAATAGTCAGCAGGCCGATGCGAGCCGCCCACAGCAGGGTGGGAAAGCCGCCCACATTGCCCATGGTTTTTAAACCGTAGGCGTAGCTGTTATATGCATCGGGTCCGGCGAACATGAGCAGGTGGCCCGCCATGTGACCCAGCAGGAAAAACGCCAGCCCCAGGCCGGTGGCCGCCAGGACGGCCTTCTTACCGATGGAATGTTTGAATAGTTTCTGGAAGATCAACATGTCCGGATCATCTCCTGTGTATGTCTCTGTGTCGAATTTCTCGAAGACTTTTTAGAATCAATAAATGCGTGATCGCGGGAACCCGCCTCAAGAATCGCGCCGCGAGAAGATGGGCGCCTGTCCTGGGACTGTTTATAAAAAGAGCCTGTAGGGAATGCTTCAGTGAGGTTGTCGAATTGAACTAGCATGCGTTGCCGCGAGACTGAAACAATGTTCAACTACTACCCGCCCCCGGTCAAAGAAAAAAGACATGAGCACCCGTGCATTCGGCGCGCTGAGCAAGACTTGCGAACGGTTCTCAAAACCCATGTCCGGGGCATTACTCGACATGCGATTAGTTTTATGGCGATTGGCGGCGAATCACCGACCCTGGGATGAAAGCAGGTCCGCGGTTTGCGCGACGACGGCTTCGGCCGCCGCCTTGATCCGCGCGGGGGTGTCGTCTCTCGTTTCGGAGGCGTACATGACCGAGCGGGTCACGTTCAAGAGCACGTCCGGCCCCGCGGCCTCCAGGACCTGGCGAGGATCGCCGCCCTGCGCGCCGATGCCCGGAACCAGAAAGGGAACCCCGGGGGCCAGTTCGCGCAGGCGCTTTAATTGTTCCGCGGCACGGGTGGCGCCGGCCACCAGCCAGATGTTGCCGGTCTTCTCGTTCAGGCGGGATGCGTCGCGGGCGACCTGTTCATAGAGGGGAGGTTCGCCCCGCAGTTGGTACTCGGCCGCGCCCGGATTCGAGGTGAGGCACAGCGCGATGGTCGCCTTGTTCGCGTAGCCGTAGAAGGGCTCCAGGCTCTCCATGCCCATATAGGGATTCACGGTCGCCGCGTCGAAATCGAAGCGCTCAAATATCGCGCGAGCGTAGGCTCGGGCGGTATTGCCGATGTCGCCGCGCTTGCCGTCGGCGATTATCAACGCATCGCCCGCTTCCTCCCGGATGACTCGCACCACGTCTTTCAGCAGGGCATCGCCGTAATCCAGGGCTTCGAAGAACGCCAGGTTCGGTTTGTATGCAACGGTCGCGTGGGCGGTGGCGCGCGTAATATCCGTGATGAACTCTCGCCAGCCGTCGCGGTCGTCCGAATAGCCCCGGGGCAGGCGCGACGGGTCCGGGTCGAGGCCGACGCATAGTACGGAGCCCAATCGGGCTCGTCTTCGTGCAAATATTTCATTAAATGTTGACATGGAATCCGTGCCTGTCACTGTACGACCATCTATCCGGGGAGGAATGGTGTGACTACAACTTCATCAGTTAAGGCGCAAAATCTGGCCGAAATGTACAAAGAATCGGCCGAAAAATTCGGAGACAAACCCGCTTTCGCCACGCGTAATAGTAATAAAGTTTTCGAAACGACTTCGTTCAAGGAGCTCTACGAGCTCGGAGTCAACCTGGCCACCGGCCTTATCGACATCGGCGTAAACGCGCGCGAGCATGTCGGTCTTCTGGCGGACAATCGCCTGGAATGGATCATCGCCGACTACGGCATTCAACTGTGCGGCGCCGCGGACGTGCCTCGGGGAACCGACGTCACCGACGGTGATATTCAGTACATTCTGCCCCATGCGGACTGTGAGGTTGTTTTCGTTGAGCACAAAGCCATGCTGGACAAGCCCGAACTCAAGAACATTAAGACCATCATCATGATGGATAAGGACACGGAAGTTTCCGGCGGCGTCCTGAAGATGTACGACCTGATTGAGAAGGGCAAGCAGCTTCGCGCGGGCGGGGACAAGCGAGTAGAAGAACGCGTAGCCCAGATCAAACCGGACGACCTGTTCACCATCATCTACACCTCCGGCACCACCGGCGCGCCCAAGGGTGTAATGCTGATGCAGTCCAACATGATTTCCCAGGTGCACAACATCCCCATCATGATTGGCACCGATGACCGCTTCCTCTCCATTCTGCCCGTATGGCACATCTTCGAGCGCGTGTTCGAAATGGCCACCATCGGCATGGGAAGCTGTACCTATTACACGAACATCCGTAACATTAAAGAAGATATGGGTATCGTTAAGCCTACGTTCATGGCGTCCGCGCCGCGTCTGTGGGAAAACGTTTACGCCGGTATCCTGAACAATGTCGCCAAGGCTCCGGCCATCAACCAGAAGCTGTTCGCGGCGGCGTATTTCTGCGCCAAGCACGTCAAAGGCGCTTTCCGCTTTCTGGCCGGCAAAGAGCTGGATATGGAAGGACGCAACCCCATCGTTTCCCTGTTCAAGGGCATCTGGGCGCTGACGAAAATCTCCACGCTGCTTTTTTGGTACATCGTACTGGATGCCATCGTCTTGAAGAAGATTCGCGCGGCTACCGGCGGCAAGCTTATGGGAACCGTTTCCGGTGGTGGTGCTCTGCCCATTCACGTGGACGAATTCTTCAAAAACATCGGGATTCCCGTATTCGAAGGTTACGGCATGACGGAAACCTCTCCCGGCCTGGCCTTCCGTACTCCGGACAAGCTGGTTATCGGAACCGTAGGTCCGCTCTTCCCGAACACCCAGATTCGCCTGGTGGACATGGCTACCGGCGGCATCATCTACCCGCCCAAGTCCGGTCGCGGTAAGAAAGGTGAGATTCACGCAAAAGGCCCGCAGGTCATGAAGGGATACTACAAGAATCCCGAAGCCACCAACAAGGTCCTTCAGGACGGTTGGATGAATACCGGGGACCTGGGCGTCATTACCTACAATGGTACCCTGAAAATCGTCGGTCGTTCCAAGGAAACCGTCGTTCTGCTGGGTGGTGAAAACATCGAGCCCGTACCAATCGAAGGCAAGATGGTCGAGTCTTCCATGATCGATCAGGTCATGGTCGTGGGTCAGGATAAGAAATATCTCTGCGCCCTGGTTGTACCCTCCATCGAGCACTTCAAGGACGTAGGCGCAACCCTTGAGGAAATCGCCAAGAATCCGGAAGTCTATAACAAGATTAAAGCCGAAGTCAAGAATCTGGTCGGCGGCGCCACCGGCTTCAAGTCCTTCGAGCGCGTCATCGACGTTCGCATTCTCTCCAAGCCCTTCGAAGTGGGTGATGAGCTGACGAACCTCTTCAAGCTGAAGCGTCACCTGATCACGGAGAAGTACGAAGACCTCATCGAGGACATGTACAAAGGTTCGTAACTCGAATTAAAAGCGAGTCACGAGGAAACGCCGCCTGGTCTCATTTGACCGGCGGCGTTTTTTTATGGGGATTTTCTAATAGGGCTTTCCAGGACTTTCCGGGGTCAGGAGCGCCGGGCGATGCCTTCCATCGTATCGCCGAAGGAGCGCCATTGGGCCATGGCCTGGTAAAGGCGCGGAAAGCGGTGCCAGGGAAAAAAGGACTTCATGCGATTGGGATGAAAGGTGGCCGGGCCGGCTTTCAGCAGCTCCATGCCGTGGCGCGGCAGAACGGCTTTCAGTGAGCCGGGCGAATAGTCCGCGAAGTGATCGGCGGGATGAGTCTCGACCCATCGCCCGGGATCATAACGAAAGAGCGGTCCGTGGGTCGACGGCAGGGCAAACAGAAAGAAGCCGCCCGGCTTGAGCAAGGACGCGATTTTGTTCCACACCCGTTCTTGATCGGCGAAGTGTTCGATGACGTAGAAGGCCGCCACCACGTCGAATTTCGTTTCGCTTTCATAGTCCAGAAAGGATTCGGCCCGGGCCTTCAAGCCCAGCTTGTCCGTCGCGTGTCGCACGGCGTACTCGGACACGTCCAACCCCTCCACGCGCCAACCGCGCTTGCGAGCCTCGTCCAGGAAAAAGCCGACGGCGCAACCGACTTCCAGCAGATCGCCCGGCGCGGAAGCATCGCGAAGCTCCGGCGCGAATTCGTCCAGCAAGCCCAGTCGGCGCCGAGCGCCGGCGCGCATGATCTCCTCGTCCTCGAGATACGTACGACCGTATTGATTGCGATACTCTTCCAGGAAATAGTCGGGGCCGTAGTCCAGGGAGCGGGCTTTTAGATAATAGACCACGCCGTCGGGAGCGACCGCGTAGTCCGGACCCAGGCGCGGATCGCCGGCATGGTCCGCCGCGCTCATGGTGAGCCGGGTACTTCCACGATTTCAGGCACGAGATAGGTCAGCCCTTCATGGCGCAGCCAGCGCGCGCCCTTGCCGCGTTTGCTCATGCTCACCAGTTCGCGCAGGGCCACCCTTTCGATGGTCCCGAACTTCAAGGACGCGGGAATGCCGATGCCGAAATCGCCCTTGTGGCCGCGCATGACCACGACGTAGTCGATTTCCTCCAGGCCGGCCGTGCCGTTGCGCAGCGGCACCACCGAGAGAATTCTATCGCCGTGGGTGCAATAGCAACCCGTGCTGTGGCGATGAAAGCGCGAAAGTCGCGTGGAGGCGATGGTTTCAATGGCGTCCAGCGGCAGGGCGTAGTTGGTGTCTTCGCCGTTGATGAGTTGAAAGTTCGTGTATTCGATGGTGGCCGCGGGGGCTTCGTAAAAGCCGTTTTCGTTCGCGGGTTTCCGAGGCGCCCTATGCGCCGCGACTGATGGAGCGGAGGTTTTCGGCGCGGGCGACGGGGCGTTGCCGGGCGCGCGATGAATAATGTAATCGCGCAGGGAGCGATACGACTGAATCAGGCGGGTGGTTTTTTCATGGGCCCATTGTTTGCGCTCGCCGTTTTTGTCGGGATGATAGTGCTTGAGGAGACGGACGTATTGATTCTGCAGGTCTCCCAGGTTGCGGGGGATTCGTTCCAATTCCAGCGCCAGGAGGTGGGCATGCATTCCCCCGGCCGTTCTTGTTCGGGCGGCGTTCATCGAATTCAAGATCGGAGCTTTCGCTCTTTTCCCGAACTATTTTTAGCGGGCGATTCTTCTATATAAAGTCGCCCCCGGGAGGGGCGCGGCGGCCGGAACGGGTGTCTTTTTGAAGGCACGGCGATTCCGCTCCAGATAGGGCGTCAGAAAGGGCTCCCAGGAATGGTTCTCGTCCAGCAGGAAGCAGTCAATCTCCCGGTAGCGCTTTAGCAGGCTCTTTTCAATGTCGACGCCCCGGCCCTTGAGCCAGGCGGGTTTGAGCAATTTGCCGGGAATGAACTCCAGGACTTCCATCTTTGGTTCGGCTCGGCGTAACAGGAAATAGGGATCCGGCGTGGAGCGCGTATAGAGGACTCGGCAACCCCTGGTGGCCGCCAGCATGTTCTTATTGTAAGCGTGGATCTTGCCGGCCGTCCCCGCCGCCTGATGGTGCACCAGCCGGCGACCGGTGGAAATGAGAAAGAACAGACCGCTGAAGACCAGGGGCGGAATCAGCAAACGTCGCGCCCAGGGCGATTGCAAGATGCCCCCATTAGCTTCGGCGGCGGGCATCCGTGCCGCGAAGTCCGCCATGCAGCCCGCCGTGAGCAGCACCAGGGGGCCGACGTAGACGGCATACCAGGCCTCGGAGGCCATGAGCACCATGACGGTCATGATGCCCCAGGCAAGCAACAAGCGCGGGAAGACATTGCTCGGCGCGATTTCGGTCAAAAGCAGCCGGACCTTCGCGGCCGGGCCTCGCGCTCCTTGGACCAATCGCGCGAGCAGCAACAGCCCGCCCAGGCCGGTGAGGATCGGCATGAACAGCGCGGCCAACATGCTCCAGCGACTGCCGCTCCACAAGCCCGCGTACTGGCTGGCGTAAACGAGCAGGAAGCCGCCCGTATCGCCTCCGGAAAGCCGCAGGAACTCGGACTTGCGTTGCAATTGGGAAAAGAACTGCAGCTCGAAAAGTTCCAGATTGGGAACGATATAGAACAGCCAGGGAGAAAAGGCAATCGCCGCGCCCATGCCCGCGATGAGTACGTAACGCGGCGAAGGCAGGGCGAAGATCAAAACCATGGGCACGAGAATGATTCCGATGGGATGACTGAGGCCGGCGAGCCCCGTGCAAATTCCCGCCAGTGTGAACCACAGGTCCGCGCGGGGAGCAGGGCCCGAAGGCGATTCGCCTTGCCCTTCGTTCACGTTCCAGAGACCGCGCGCCGAAATCAGCGCGAACAGGCAGCCCAGCAGGAACAACAGCGTCGGCATATCCATGCGGGCGGTATTCGCCGCGCGATGAAACGTGGGGTCCAGCGTCAGTAACAAAGTCAACAACAGGGGCAGGTACCGCGCGCGAAACAGCCGCGCCGTCTGTGCCGTCGGCGATCGCCCGCGCAGCAA
>CAZGYS010000173.1:8592-10754 GCA_964530305.1 uncultured Leptospiraceae bacterium | reverse complement strand
GCCGCTTTGTTTGCCCAGGGCGATGAACGCCTCCTGCAGGACATCCTCCGCGTCCATGACCGAACCCAGCATTCGATAGGCGATTGAAAACAGCAGCGGGCGATGCCGCGTGAATTCCGCGGCCGGATCCCAGGTCCCGGTTGTGCTCTTACGATCCGTCTTTGATTCCGTATCCGTCATGTGAGATGAGTCGAATCGCCCGGGCGAAATGGGACGGTGGGCGTGAATTTTTTTACCCGCGTTTGTCCGGTTTGGTTCCGGGCTTCTCGGGGCGAAAACCATCGCCGGCCATGCGTGCCGTCAGATCGTAGTAGGACTCCCGAGGCCATTGTTCGGCGCGACAGGCGGGATCCAGACCCAGGTCCGCCGCGTTTTGCAAGAGCGCCTGGTATTCCTGCTCGGGGAAGCGGGCCAGCTTCCAGGAGTTGCTGATCTTCTTACGACGGGACGCGAAAGAAGCGCGTAAGTATTTTTCCAGCAGGGGACCCTGGACCCGGGGGCCGGACGGATCGGCGCGGAAGGTCAACAGCGCGGAATGCACCGACGGCGGCGGATGAAAAGCTCCCGGTGGAACGCGATGAGCGATGCGCCATTGACCGAAGTTGCCCAGGTAGACGCTCAGGGAACTGGAGGCATCTTGCGCGGCGGCACGCTCGGCGAACTCCAGTTGCGTCAGAAAGATTCCGGCGCGCAGGCGCGGCAGGGCCAGGGCGGCCATGATGAGTTCGGTGCTGATATAATAGGGCAGGTTGCCGCAGACGACTTCGCTTTGGGGCAGTTCCTTTAAAAGGTCGCGGGCATCACCGCGATGGATGCGCAGGCGCTCGCCGTTCGATTCGGCGGGGTTGACATGGGAGGGTTCCGAGGGCGACGCGAATTCCGAGCCGCGGTATTCTTCCTCGACGATGTCGGCCAGGATGGGATCGATCTCCAGGGCCTGTACGCGAAGGCCGGCTTCCAGCAGCCGGAAGGTCAGGGCGCCAAGACCCGGGCCGATTTCCACTACCTTGGTCCCTCCGGGTTCGCGAATGCAATCAACGATCTTACGCGCGTGGTTTGGGTCGGTTAGAAAGTTCTGTCCCCAGCGCTTCCGAATGCCGCCCTGGTTTTCGCGCAGGACGGCGTCGATGCGCGCGGGGCTGTTAAAAGGGAAATCGTACATCGGGCCAAAGGGCGGGCGTCAGGATTCGAACCAGGTCGGTCACCATGGCGCCCGCCGGTCCCAGAAGCGCAATACAAATCAATACTCCCAGCCGGGTGATATTCAGGAAGCGTGGGGGTGAGCGGCGATCCCGCGCCGCCGAACGTTTCAGCGCAATGAGTAGAATAAAGAGTACGGAACAGGCAAGCATGGGCGGATTCAGAAAATCGCCGTACTTATAATAGAGGCCGTAGTCGCTCATGAGATGCGTGGCGGCGGCGAAGGCTTCCGTGCCCCCGCGGGCCAACCACCACAGGACGTCCGACACCAGCGGCAATGGGCTCAAAGCCAGGGCCGCGTAGAGTAGCGGAAGTACCAGGCCAATCAGAGGCACCAGCAGAAAATTCGCCAGGGGCCCGCCGTGGGAGTGGGCGCCGAAGGCCTGAATGATCACCGGCGTGGTGAATAATCCCGCGGCGATGCTCAAACAGAACTGGGACCAGATCGCCCGGGTCCGAGCATGGGATGGGCGGCAGAAGTCCTCCAGCAATACGCGATGAAAATACAGAATACCGGCCACGGCGCCGAAGGACAATAGACCGGAAATACTCGCCAGTTCTCGGGGCAAAAGCACGAGCAGGATCAGGGCGGTATTACTCAATTGATCCGTTATGGTCAGCCGTCGATGCACCAGGCTCTTCAGCGCGAAAATCAACACGAACGTAAAAGCGCGGCTGAGCGAAACCGGAAAGTCCAGCAGCCAGAGGTATGCCAGACAGGCGGGCAAGGGCAGTAATACCGCCGCCGGTCGGCGCTTACCCAGCAGTTGGGACAGAGGCCAGTAGAAGCAGGCGTAGAAGATGGCCAGGTGCAGACCACTGGCGGCGAACAAATGCAGGAGCCCCAGCTTGCGTGCCCGATCCCGAAAGCCCCGATTCAGGGAGCGCGAATCGCCGAGAATGATGCCCCGCGCCGCTTCCAGGGCCGTGCCCCGCAGGCGACCCCGGTCTCGCAGTAGTTC
>CAZGYS010000173.1:0-8580 GCA_964530305.1 uncultured Leptospiraceae bacterium | reverse complement strand
GCGAAGATCCGCGGGGCCGCAAGTACGCGAAAGCACGTTCTTTTTGTTCACGCGGAGATAGGAACTCGCGCCCTTGCGCCGAATATAGCTTGCGAACGAGCGCGAACGATCGTCTTGCCCCATTCTTCGCGGGGCGCGATAGCCGTAAAGTCGCAGCTCCAGCAAACAGCCGGGGTACCAGCCGCGGTCCCGGGAGGCCAGCAGAACGGGGAAGCTGAAACGCTCGTTCGGCGCGGGTCGCGCGTAATTTTTCCAGGGACTGTAGCGTCTTCGGCGGAACCGGCCACGTTTGAATTTATTTCGCTTGAATTTCGCGCGCTTGAAGTTTGCCCGTTTGAAGCGCGCGTTCTTGAATCGGAGTTTCTTATATTGACCGCGTTTGAATCGAGTCCGCTTGAATTGATTGCGTCTTGCGCGAGCCGTGTGATTTAGCTTGCGATCGCCCCATGGATTTCGCTTACGAGTCCGGCGCTTGCGTCGGCCCATGGCGCGGCCGGAGGCCCAGCCCGAAGTCGCCCTGGAACGTTTCCATTTGCGCGCCGACCGCTTGTAAAGCCGGCGTCCGTGACGGCGCTTGAAGTACCCGAGGCGTTTGCGTTTCTCCAGGGAGACGAGTCGCGCGCTTACCAGATACAAGCCGGGCGAAAGGGTTTTTTTCACGCGAACTTCGGCGCGTAGCGCGCGGTCAAAGCGAGCGGGTTTCGGTGATTGAGAATACCAGGCGACGGGCGGCTCGGGCACGGGCGCCTCCAACGCCAGGCGGAGGCCCAGCAATGCCAGCACCAGGGGCGGCAGGAGCAGCGTTACCGGGCCGATGGAGAGCCAGGGCCGAAGCCGGACGGGGACCGCGGCGAGCAGGGGGCGTCCTCGCCTTCCCAGCAAACCTCGAACCGCTATCAGGGCGATGCCGGCCGAAAGCAGGACCAGCACCCCGCCGGCTATGCGCGGGATCGGCTCGTCTCCGGGAAGCGTTAGGCAGATGATGCCGGTCAATACCGTGAATACCTTTAAGGTTCTGGTCGGGCTCTCCATACCGGGGAAGGTGAGCGAATCCGCCCGGGGTGCGTAAAAAAAATAAGATTAGTTAAAATTTGAAAAATCATGTTGACCCGAAGTACTTCGCGTGGCTGAATCAGATCACCGTGTCGCGCCAAATAGACGAAATTCTGGTTGTGGACATCGCCACGACTTGCTGGGAAGGGGAAGTCCCTCGCGGGGAGCGTAAGGAGATTATCGAAATCGCCGTTTGCCCCCTGGACGTCCAAACCGGCCGCACGGCTCCCACGCGCAGCATCCTGGTGCAACCGCGCTTTTCCACCGTGAGCGAATATTGCGAGGCGCGGACCGGCTTGAAGGCCTCGGACATCATGGGGGGCCTGACCTTATCGGATGCATGTATCTTGCTGGAAGATGAATTCCTGGTCCGAGAAAGAGTCTGGGCCAGCTATGGGAATACGCAGCGCCGGCGCCTCAAGGATGATTGCGGTCGGAAGGGCGCCCGTTATCCCTTCGGGGCCTCCCATATCAACATCAAGACCCTGGTGGCTCTGATTCGAGCGTTGCCCCGGGAAATTCCCCTGGCCGAATCGCTCCAGCTATTCAATCAGGGGCGTTCCAATGATCGCGGAATCGTCGCCAGGCAAGCGGGCACGGCCGGTCTCCTGCTGGGGCGGGTCCTGCTGGAATCCAGGGTCAAATACGTCGTCGGCGTAAACTGATTCGGACCGACATTCTTCCGGTTTTATTCCGTCATTCTTCAGCGAATATTTCCCGCGATGTCGTATTTAATGATTGCATAAGACCCGGGCACGGGCAAACTTCCGGCTATTCAAACACTTTTAGGAGAAGCTTAATGTCAATGTTGACCGGACGAGGCGCGCGAATCATCTTCGCCGTGCCCTTTATTATTTTTGGAGTCATGCACATCCTGGCGGGCCCGAAGATGGCCGGCTATGTGCCCGCATGGTTGCCGCTGAAAACCCTGTGGGTCTATGTTACGGGAGTGGCTCTAGCCGCGGCCGGCGTAGCCTTCATCCTGGGCATCAAAGCGCGCCTGGCGGCCTACCTGCTGGCGGTGCTTCTGCTGGTATTCATGCTTACCGTGCATGCCCCCGGTCTTCCGAAAGCAGCCAGCATGGTTGCCTTCTTCAAGGACCTGGCTCTCATCGGCGGTTGCCTGATGGTGGCCGGACAAGTGGGCGACTAGATTCGCCGCGGGGGCTTCGGTCAGGTATCGAAAATGAGATGCTTGACCGAAGCTCCGGATTCCTTCAGCTCCAACAGGGCCTCGATACCGATCTTCAAGTGGAGCTTCGTAAATTCCCGAGTTACCCCCCGATCACTCAACTCCGTCTTCACGCCTTCCGGCGTCATGGGTAAATCCGAAACCAGCAGCAAGGCGCCATGGGGGATGCCGTTGGCGAAACCGGCCATAAAGAGCGTGGCGGTTTCCATGTCGATGCCGATGCAGCGAATCCGCGCCAGGTATTCCTTGAATTCACTATCGTGTTCCCACACCCGGCGATTCGTCGTGTAGATGGTTCCCGTGTAGTAGTCCTGATTGTTTTCCACGATTACATGGGACACCGCTCGTTGCAGGGCGAACGACGGCAGCGCCGGAACTTCCTCGGGAAAATAACTGTTGGAGGTACCTTCGCCGCGAACGGCGGCGATGGGCAGAATGAAATCGCCTACCTTGATCTTGCTCTTGAGACCGCCGCACTTACCCAGAAACAGCGCCGCTCGAGGGCGAATGGCGCTCAAGAGATCACAGATGGTGGCCGCGTTGGGCGAGCCGATGCCGAAGTTGATGATGGTCAGCCCGTTGGGAGACGTAGCCGTTTGCATGGGGCGACCTTCGCCGCGGATGTCCACCTGGAACTCCACGGCGAAATCGCGCACGTAGCCGTGGAAGTTGGTCAGTAGAATGTACTCACCGAATTCGGAAAGCTCCGTGCCGGTGTATCGCGGCAGCCAATCGCGGACGATTTCTTCTTTTGATTCCATGGGCGTGCTTGCTTTTAACTGAATGTTAGAGCGCGGGGTTCTCCATGAAGACCGAGGGCGAAAAGCCGATTTTCGTACCCGGCGCGCGAATGGTTCGTTTTACGACATAGTCGAAGAGCAGGGGGTTGTAGGCGTAAATTTCATTCAGGTATTCGCGCTCCTGGGAGGTGATGAAGCCGTAACTTTCCAACGCACCCGTGCGAATGACTACATTAATGGACGGCAAGGGGTAATCGCTCCCGTTCACCAGACGATGGTGCAGGTCCTTGCGCTTGAGCAGGGTCGCCAGGGGGGTGGGCAGGCGATTGGCCTGAGTCATGGCGGAGATTTCACCGAAGAGCAGTCCTTCGTATTTTTTGTTGGTAAACATGCGCATGAACAGATCGAAGCCCGACACGATTTTCTTTTCGGGATCATCCAGGTCCACGTTGGTTCCCAGACTGGCGGCGTGGGCTATCACGACCTTCACGCCCATGTTAAGAGGTAGGCGCACGTGCAGGGGATTGCCGAAGCTCTGGGCGTGATCCGCTTCCACGGCCGCCTCGTGTCCGGCGTGGGTCTGGAGCACCAGATTGTATTTCTTCATCATCTCGTAGTAAGGTTTGAGGCGATCGTCGGCCGGATGGATGTTCATGGCATTGGGCAACCACTTGACTACCTTGCCGCCCCGTTTGGCCCATTTCTCCAGTTCCACCAGGGCATCCTTGCGATACGGGTGCACGGAAATGGTCGGTAGAAAAATGTCCGGGTATTTTTTCGCCAGGCGGAAGGGTACGGTATTGGGAACATGGAACTGGGTGTGCTCCAGATCCACTTTACCTTCCCGGGTATGGGTTTTGTCGAAGGCCAGCACGTGATACTTGCCGCCGGGATTTTCGGGCGAACGCGCATGGCGAATCAGGTCCACCAGGCGTTCTTCGTACTGCTGGTCCGCGCGGCTGAAGTCCGTAATCTGAGCTCCGCTGGTATAGACGCGGAACTTGATGTACGACGGAAGTCGCCACCAGGTCTGCATCTTCGGGTTGGCGAACATACCCGTGCCGCCGTGCCCCAGGCCCAGAATGTGGACATGGTAGTCCCGCAAGCGTTTGGGATCCACATCCTGAAAAGCGCGCTGAATCAGCTCCTTGGCGCCTGCACTGATTTTCGATCGCATTTCCGCCGGGGAACCGTCGAAGGAACCGCCGATCATGTTCAGCAGACAGCCCTGTGCCGTCAGCAGGATAGCCATGATCACCGCCGCCATTGTCGGAACGCGCCCTGCTCGAGCGGCGGATGGTCCGTGGCTTCGGGGAGCGCCTCCCGTCGGCCGAAAAAAATTAGGACGGGAAGGGGGTAAGAATCGTTTTAATGGCGTCAGGGGCATGGGCGTCTCCGGAAGTAAAATGCGCCCGATTTTCCGAGTGTGTATTCGCGCGGTCAAATTTTTATTTTCATGGAGATCCGTCCGGAATTGAATGGTGCGGGCCGTGTGCCCCGGCCGCGATTCGGACGCATGGACAGACAATGGATCTAAAGAAGAAGCAAATCGGCGATTATCCCGTCCTGCGGGTGGGTGGTTCGGTGAATTTACATCGGGTTCGGCTGATCATGGATGAAATCCGAGCCCTGACGGATGCCGGGCGAGTGCACATCATCATCAGTCTGCGGGACGTGACTTCCATTGATTCGTCCAGCATCGGCACATTGCTCTCGGTGAACGATTTCCTCAGTCAGAAAGAAGGCAGCCTGCGTCTTGCCGCTATTTCAGACTCCGTTCGGAGCGTGCTGGACCTGACCAGCGTAACCAGTCTGTTTCGTATCTTCGACACCGAGGAAGATGCCGCCGCGGAGCCATGACTTCCGCTCCTGATCGGGAGTCACCCGATGAATTCAGAACCATCGTTCGACCTGGGCGTCTGACGCCGGGTCTGAATTACCGGGATTCCATTCTATGCCTGGGTTCCTGTTTCGCCGAAAGCATGGGCGCGTTCTTGAGCGAGCGGAAGTTCCTGGTCGATATCAATCCCTTCGGCGTACTCTATAATCCTCTCTCCATCTCCCGGGCGCTGGACCTGTTGCTGGGGGAAGGCGATTTCTCCCGGGAAGATCTCAACGAGCGCAATGGTCTGTGGTATAGTTTCGATCATCACGGTTCATTTTCCGCTCCGGATCCCGACCAGTGTCTGGCCGGAATCAATACGCGCCTGCGAAAAGCGCGCGAAACACTGCGTCATACGAGCCGCATAATTATTACCCTGGGAACGGCGCGCGTCCATGAACGGGAAGGCATGGTCGTGGCCAATCGCCATAAACTACCCGAGCGCGAATTCACTGAACGACGAACGAACATCCCCGAAATCGTCGCGGTTCTTTCAGGCGTCATGGAACGCGTTCTCGAAATGAACGCGGATGCGCGCTTTCTTTTTACCGTCAGCCCCATTCGCCATTGGAAGGACGGGCCCATGGAAAATCAATATTCCAAGGCGATGCTCATTTGCGCCGTGCGCGAACTTACCGAGCGCTTCGAACGCGCCGACTATTTTCCGGCCTATGAGATCATGCTCGACGACCTGCGCGACTATCGCTTCTACGATTCCGATATGCTGCATCCTTCGCGCGCGGCGTTGGATTATATCTGGCGCCGCTTTCGCGATGCTTGTCTGGACCGGGACTGCCTGGATGCCATGACCGAAATTGAATCCCTGGCGCGCGCGGCTGCCCATCGCCCCCTGCATCCCGACGCCCCCGACCATCTTTCTTTCATGGCCCGTCATCTGACCATGGCTCGCGCCATGGCAAAAAAATTTCCTCACCTCGATTTCGAACCGGAAATCGCCCACTTCTCCCCTCCTTACTAAGAGGCCACCCGCCCCCCAGAGGGAGGGCCGTTAATACGCTTGCGCTGCTTCAAGGGCGGGCGGGATCGGCTGAATCATTGATTGAAATGCCGATTTTGTTATTGGGGTAATACGCGAGAAGACAAGCCCATATCACAGGCAGAAGAGAAAGTCAACCAGAAAACCCACATGCAATAACACGACAAAGACACAAAAAGCAAAATAAAGTTAGCAAGTTGGCGAAGTCCGAGTTGCGCGCGGAGTGAAAAAAAATTACAAGTCCCCCGGCTGCAAAAGGGGGTACCCCGAGTTGCGGCCGGAAAAAGAAGCCCCGTTCGCGAAAGGGCGAAGCCCGAGTCGCGGCCGGAAAAAAGACCCCACGCGCATAAGGGCGTTGCCCGAGTTTCGCGTGGAGTAGGAAAAATGATTACAAGTACCCCACGCGCAAAAGGGCGAAGCCCGAGTTGCGCGTGGAATAAAGAGAAAGAATATCGATAAGCCGGATTCTGTCGTGGGCCGCCATTTATCCTGGCGAAGGGATTACTCCCCACGCTCTTCGCTCTCTACCCATGGACTCGGCCGGACCGGCCTCGAACATCCACTTACATGAGATTGCACCGGAGAGGGTTTACCATGCCGCCGACCTCGCGGCCGGCGCGGTGGGCTCTTACCCCGCCATTTCACCCTTACCGAACCCGAAGGCCCGGCGGTATCTTTTCTGCTGCACTTTCCGTGAACGCGTCATTACAACGCGCCCCCCGGGAATTACCCGGTCTCCCGTCCTGAGGTGTCCGGACTTTCCTCACTCCCCGCCGCGTAATAACGTAACGCGCGGGGCCGCGCGACGACCTGACATTCTTTCCCCGCGATTGTCTTACACGGCTTATCGCAAGTCAAGCGTAATTCGCGCCGGGGATCGCCTCGGCTCCTTGGTCGTAGCTCCGGATGATTTCGCGGGCCTTCGCGCGGATTTCGCGCAGTTTTGTTTTGTCGCCGCGATGGAGGACGGGCAGCTCAAGGTTGCGCGCGAACCACTCCTCGGTGGGGCGGTGGCGAAAGTGGCTCTGGGAAGAGCCGGTGAGAATTTCCATGATCGTTCGCGAATAGCCCACGGCGAACATGAAGCGCACGCCTTCGCGGGAGTTGTCGATTCGGCGGCGGCCCATCTTTTCGCCGCGGTTCTTGCGGATGCGATCCTCCATGCGATAGTAGTCCTCCACGCACTCGCGAAAAGTCTGTTCGCCGGATTGAAAGTAGACCAGATTGTCGGGCAAACAGTCGTGTACGAATTGGCCCAGGGCAAAGAAGAAAGCCGGCGGACCGGGAGAGCGACCCGACAACCAGATCAACTGAACAAGTTTCCCATTGTCGCCGCCCACGGGATAGTAGATTGTGTGATTCATCTTCTTATACCAGCCGCCCGTCAACACGGCGAACTCGTCGGGCGGGATGCCCAGTTCCCGGGGTGCTCGCGATTCGCCGATGACGCGCCCGCGAAACTCCGGAAAGTCCAGGCGATGGACCTCGCGAATGGGAAAGCAAGAGCCGGGCAGGAGAAAAAAGTTCAACGTCGAGAGATCTTCCAGGCCTCTTTTCAAGCGCGCTATGCGCCCGCGAACGAGTTCCCGTTCGGCCAGCTTCCCGTCGGCCAGGCCGGCCAATCGGATCAAGCATTCCGCGGAATCGCGCGTATTCAGTTCCAGTCCCGCTACCCGGGGCAGGTCCCGCCCGTAGTTGGGGCGATCCTTCCATAGTTTCATGATCGGGTTCAAGGTCATGGCGCCGTGGCGATGGGCGGGTACCACCGAATACATGGTGGCTGTGCGTCGAATGGGGCGCAGGCGTCTGGTAATCAAATCGCGCGCGTGCTTCAAGACGACGTGCTCCTGGTAGGGATCGCCGATGCGGCAATCGTCGGGGAGCTCCAGTCCGGCCAGTCCGGGATAGCGCGCCTCGAATCGGGCTTCCCGCGCCGTTTCGTCGGCACCGGATTCCTCGGCGTCGGCTTCCTCGGACCCGCCGTCCCGGGGCGGCACGGCATCGCTCAAGGTCGCGTCCGCGTCGCGGTGGAGGGAGACGATTTCATTCTCTACTTGTTTGGCTTCCAGGAGAATCGCGGCGAAGGACTTGAGCCGGCCATGATCCTGGGCGGCCCGGTCCATGGCCTCCCGGCCGGCGATCGTCTCGTATTCACCGTCGGGTAGTGATTCGGCCCAGTGCGTCAACAGGCGACGTACTCCCGGTCTTGCCATGGGCGGCGTGGAACTTTCGCGCGCGAGTTCCAGGCGTAATAGGTGCAGCGAGGTCAGCATGGCGCCGGCGCCGGCCATCAGGGGAGTGTCCGGGCTTAATTCGCGGATGCGTTCGCCGTAGCGGCGATTCAAATCGCGCAGGCGATGATGGAGATTTTCGGCGTTCGCCTCGACGCCGTAGCGGCGATGCATGTGCCGCAATCGCGCCAGGCGCAACTCCAGGCGATGAATCATGCCCGACAGGCTCGCCGCGGAGCGAGCCGCGGCATAGAGGCGCTCTACCAGGCCGAGAGTCCCATGAATTAAACGGGCGTTTCGGGGCAAGGCGAGGTCATCGCCCTGGAAAATCGCCTTCTTCTCAAGGGGGCGCAGGGGAGAGTTATCGCCCGCGCGACGACGAAATACCAGGCCGCGCACTATCTCCCGGCTCATGCGACGTTCGCCGCGTTCCCGTACGGCTTCGGCCATGCGCTCCTCGACCACTTGTTCGAGAAACGTATTCA
>CAZGYS010000172.1:0-10757 GCA_964530305.1 uncultured Leptospiraceae bacterium | reverse complement strand
AGCACCTCCGCGAACATCAGGAACTGAATCAATCCGGAAGACAGTAGAATAAGAACGTAGGCCAGAGGGTAAAGGGCCCACCATTGCTTCCTGAACAAAGCTCGGAGCAAGCCCGCCAGCAGGATGCCGTGAGCCAGCGCCGCCGTGGCGGAGCCCAGGTGCGACCGCAGGGGGCTACTGAGCGTGATGAAGATACTCATCGCCGCCAGTAACGCGAAAGCCGCTCCGGCCATGGCGATTCTATCTAGAACGGGGAAGTTCTCTTTCAGTTCCAGGTAATCGCGCGTGAAGAGAATAAAGAAGCAGGAGAATAAATTTATACAAAAGGGAAAAGCGAATTCCTTGAGAAAGATATTGTCCGGCCAGAACCAGCGATTCCCTTCGCCCGCCATGAAAAGGGAATAACTCAACCCCATCAGAATGGCGATGGTCAAATATGCCCTGGCTCGCGGTCGTATGTAATGATTGCCGAATAGCTGAAAGAGCCCGTAGGGAATCAGCAGCAGGGCGAACAAGAGATGGTCTATCACGGTTTGCCGGCGATGGGCGCCGAATTCCTCCGCGCTCATGAAGCGCATGGGAAAACTGACGAATGTATCCGACTCGATTCGAATGTAGAGAACGGCCGCGCGCTCCCGGCTCAATGAGAAACGGAAAACGGGGTAGGCCGCCGGCGCATGGGGACCCAGCGGGCGCATGTCTCCCGCGGCTTTGTGTGAAACCCGAGTCGAACCGCGCTCCGGGCGCACAAGATAAAAGTCCACGTAGTCCAGTCGATTATTACGAGCGGTTGCGTACCAGTTGGAGTTTTCGCTTTCGCCCTTGAGGGGGATTTTCAACCAGTAAACATGGCGAGCGAAACCGACCGAGAAAAAATCCCGTTTGTTGGTCTTCCAGGAGGTGCTGCTCAGGACATCCTCCAGGGAGGCCTCCGGGGGCGCGATGCGATACCGGACCTGGCGGGAAGCGTTAATAATACCGCCGGCGCGATTCAGGAGAGTCGTGCCTCGAACATGCGTCGCGGAGGTTTCGCCATGGCAGTTGACGAGAATCGCCCCCGCGAACAATATCAAAAGCGTATGAGCAATACAGACGCATAGTCTATTGACGTTTTTGAGAGTCATGTTCGTCTAGCGCGGACCAACATGACTCAATGACTTGTATCCGGGCGCAAGTAAATTATGCCCTTAAGTTAAGAGTCCGAAATCAAGTATCCACGGTCGGTGAACAAGGTAAGTTCACTCACGCGAAAACCGACTCACGCAACAAAACGCAACCGTTAGCTCCTTGCTCACTTTCGGAGCGTGAATCTAGCCGAACTATTCGCTGAATATCCCACCAGCCGATTCACTCCGCGACCTCCGCGCCTTCGCGGTAAATTCAGTGCCTTCAGTGTCTTTCGTGGCCCCTCTCAACCACTCGCTCGCGCTCTCTTATCCACTCGCTTGCGCTCTCTTATCCGCTCGCTTGCGCTCTCTTATCCACTCGCTTGCGCTCTCTTATCCACTCGCTTGCGCTCGACGCCGGCGAATGCGATATATGATAAACACGAAAACGCACAAGTAAACGAAACCCACCGCGGGCAACAGCCAGGCGACCAGCGCGCCCGAAATGGCGATGAAGTCCTCGAAGAACGAAAGAATGGGATTGGCGATGGTGCCCGTGGCGGCGCTTGACAGAAGCCGCAACTTGGCCTTGAGAATGTGCAGGCCTTCCGCCAAAAGACCGCCCGTGACCAGGCTTAATACGAGCGCCAGCAGCGGGTCGAACTCCTTGATCATGCCCGCCATGGCCACGGACGCGGCGATGGGCTTGATGACCAGGCCCGCGGTATCCAGGACGTGATCCACGACGGGCAATTTATCCGCGGCGATTTCCAGCACCACGGCCACCGAGAACGTCGTGATGGCCGGCCAGGAACTCATCCATTGAAAGGCTTCCCCCAGTTCGATTTTACCGAACGCCGAGAGAATACTGATGACCAGCAAGGGCAAGAAGGCGCGCAGGCCGCAGATGGCCGCGAGCGTAATTCCCATCACGAGCGCCAGGCCCTGACTCATAATCGTATCAAGCATGGCGCACCATGTCTTCGAATCCCGAGCCGGGCAAGAAGAAAAAC
Organism: uncultured Leptospiraceae bacterium; assembly: GCA_964530305.1. Classification (GTDB taxonomy): domain Bacteria; phylum Spirochaetota; class Leptospiria; order Leptospirales; family Leptonemataceae; genus CAZGYS01. The sequence goes on along the minus strand of CAZGYS010000172.1, from coordinate 8,638 downwards.
GCGAGCGTCTTTTGCATACTTTTCCAGAATGACCGCGGCATGACGCTCGAGGAATTTTACCGCTTGATGGAGGCGACCGGCGCAGCTCGCCGTCGAATCGTTCGGACCGTGCTCGACGGGGGCGCGGCGGACCAGGGCGATGTGGGCGTTCTTCGGGATGTCCGTGACGAGTTGGCGCGAATGCCGGGCGCGCCCGGGCGCGTCGGTCTGAAAATCGGCGCAAGCGAAATCGCCTCGAACCTGGACTATGAACTGAATGAGCTGGAAAAGGACCTGCTTTTTCTGGAGGGCGGCGCGTCGGCGCTGGAGCGCTACTGGAACGAGCGTGACGCGGGTTTCGCCGAAGCAGTGGAAGGCTGCGTCGCCTATTTGAGCGAATCGCCGCCGGACCTGTTCATCACGGATCGCGACGGCACCATAAACAACTACTGCGCGCGTTATCGCTCCTCGATTCAGTCGGCCTACAACGCAATCTTTGTTTCGCGCTTCGCCGCGGAGAGTTCCCGGCGCAATATGATTCTCACGTCGGCGCCCCTGTACCACGGCGGCCTGCTGGACGTGAACGTCATGCCGGAAAACTTGTTCATCCTGGCGGGCAGCAAGGGACGCGAATACCGCGACGAACACGGGCGCGATGATCGCCTGGCCATGACGGACGGGCAGGCGGACTTGATGAATCGCCTGAACTCCGAACTGGAAACGCTCACGGCTCGACCGGAGTTTCGTGAATTCGCCCTGATCGGTTCCGGGCTCCAGCGTAAATTCGGGCAGGCCACGATCGCGCGCCAGGACTCCCACGAAAGTATTCCCCGGGAGCGCTCGGAGAAGTTCCTGGACGCGGTGCGGGAACTCGTGGAGCGCCTGGACGCAACCGGTGACGGACTGCGAATCGAGGACACCGGCCTGGATGTCGAAATCATGCTGACCAGCCCGGGCGATGCATCCGCGCCGCGCGGCTTTCATAAGGGCGACGGCCTCATGTTCCTGAATGAGCGCCTGGTGCCGGCGGCCGACGGGGGTTGCGCGCTGGTCTGCGGGGATACCCTGGCGGATCTGCCCATGGTGGAAGCGGCCGCTCGGCTCCGGCCCCGGGTACGGGCGATTTTCGTCGCCCCCGGCCAAAAGCTCCGCGATGCCGCCCGCATTCTCTTGCCGGATGTTTTTTTCGTGGATTCCCCCGACATCCTGGTGGCCGCCCTGCATCGGGCCGCCTCCCTGTAGGAGTTCCTACAGGGGAGCTCCGTATTTTCGGAAGTGTGGGTCGTGGGCCCCGTTTTGATCCGGGATTGCGGCTCTTTTCCCGCTTCTTTAAAGGATGACCCGGCGGACCGGCCCAAAATTATGTCCCCCATGAGCGCCACTCCCAAATCCGAAAAACAAGTAACGGTTCAGGACGCGAAGGAGCACGGACTGACCGAAGAGGAGTTCCTGCGGATCCAGGAATTCCTGAACGGCCGCCTGCCCACCGAAACCGAGCTGGGTATGTATTCGGCGCTCTGGTCCGAGCACTGCTCCTACAAGAATTCCATACTCCAGTTAAAGACCCTGCCCACGGAATCGGATCGGGCCCTCACCAAGGCCGGAGAGGAAAACGCCGGCGCGCTGGACATCGACGACGGTCTGGCCGTGGTCTTTAAGATCGAAAGTCATAATCATCCCACGGCCATCGAGCCCTACCAGGGCGCGGCCACCGGCGTGGGCGGCATCATGCGGGACATCTTTACCATGGGCGCGCGGCCCATCTGTTCCCTGAACTCCCTGCGCTTCGGCCCGCTGGACAATGCGCGCAACCGCTACTTGCTTTCGCGCGCGGTCAAGGGCATCGGCGATTACGGCAATTCCCTGGGCATCGCCGTGTCCGGCGGCGAACTTTTCATCGACCCCACTTTTTCGCGTAACTGTTTAGTGAACGCCATGACCGTGGGCGTCGTGGAGCACGACGGCATGGCCTCGGCCCTGTCCGACGGCGTGGGCAATCCGGTCTTCATCGTGGGCGCCACCACCGGGCGGGACGGCATTCACGGCGCCAGTTTCGCTTCGCGCGATTTGAGCGAAGAGTCCGAAAGCAAGCGCAGCGCGGTGCAGGTAGGCGATCCCTTCATGGAGAAGCTGCTTTTGGAGGCCACGCTGGAGCTCATCGCCTCGGGTGCCATCGTGGGCATCCAGGACATGGGCGCGGCCGGGCTTTCCTGCGCTTCGTCGGAGATGAGCGCCAAGGGCGGCAAGGGCATGGACATCGACCTGGACAAAGTGCCCCTGCGCGAAACCGGGATGAATGCCTACGAAATCATGCTCTCCGAATCGCAGGAGCGCATGCTCGTAACCGCGCACGCCGGCCGCGAAGCCGAGGTGATTCGCATCTTCGAGAAATGGAATCTACAGGCCGTGGAAATCGGCACGGTAACCGACGACGGCATGATCAAAGTGCGTCGCAATGGGGAATTGCATGCCGATATCCCGGCCGACTCGCTGGTACTGGGCGGCGGCGCTCCGCGATACGAACGCGAACAAAAACGCCCCGCCTATCTGGACGAAGCCGCCGCGCGAAATTTCTCTGATCTGACCGACGCGGCCGCCGATGGGAACGGCGCGGAGAACACGCTTCTCAAGCTGCTGGCATCGGCGAACATCTGTTCCCGCGCGCCCCTGACGGAACAATATGATACCGAAGTCGGACTCGTGCGCGTGCTCGGCCCGGGAGACGACGGCGGCGTGGCTCGCGTGCCCGGCACGAAGAAGGGCATCGCCGTGAGCACGGATTGTAATTCGCGTTACGTATACCTGGATCCCCGCAAGGGCACGGCTCAATCGGTCTTCGAGGCGGCCCGCAATACGGCCGTCACCGGTGCGCGCCCCCTGGGTATAACCAACTGCTTGAACTTCGGTAACCCCTACATCCCCGAGAACTATTACGTGTTCGCCGAGTGCATCGCCGGGATGCGCGAAGCCTGCCTGAAACTCAAGATCCCCGTCACGGGCGGAAACGTTTCCTTCTACAATGAAAGCGAAGACGGCCCGGTACTGCCCACGCCCACCATCGGCATGGTGAGTTTGCTGACGGATATCGAAAAGGTCGTGCGCGGTCGCTTTCGCGGCGCGGGAGACGTCATCCTGCTCGTGGGCGATTTTCGCCCGGGCCTGGGCGGCACCGAATATCTCTGGAGTATTCACAATGAGAAGTCCGGTTCAATCCCCGAACTGGACGGAGACGCCGAACTGCGTCTGATTGAATTTCTCGTACGCGGCGCCGAGCGGGGCCTGACTCGTTCCGCGAAGGACCTGTCCCTGGGCGGCCTGGCTACGGCGCTGTTTCGCTGCGCCCGGGGCGATGAACAACCCCTCGGCTTTCAGCTAAACAAGGATATCGTGGAGCGCATGCGCGGCGAAACCGGTCGGGGCGACTTGCTCTGGTTCGGCGAAACCAATGGTTGCGCCGTGGTCACCGTCGAGGCCTCGGCCGTCGGAACCGCGGGGGAACTGGCCCGCGAAACCGGCGTTAAGATTCTGGAGCTGGGCAAGACCGCGGACGGGGACGTCCTGGACTATGGTTCGTTTACCGCGTCTTATTCGAAGGCCAAAGAAGCCTTCGAAAAGGGACTGGCGGACGTATTCTAAGTTCCTTTTGGGTTTCCATTGAATACCAAGGCCGGCTGGACGCGGGAGGGGGGCGATTTGCCCCGGTGACCGCTTTTCGGTCTTGATGTAGACTTCTCCTCAATTCAACTCGGGAGGATTAGATTCAATGAAAGACTTCATTGGGAATCGCAAGCTCAAGACCTGTCTGGCCTGGATCCCGGCCCTGGTTCTGGCGCTGGGCGTTCTGTCGTTCGCGCCCCCGGACCTGGACGCCAAGCGTTGCAAGTATCGCAAATACCAGAGCGTCACGGTTAAATGGAAGGGCGGTTGGTACAAGGCGCGGATCATAAAGGTGAAGCGTAATTGCTCGAAGTACAAGGTGCACTACAAGAATTTCAGCAAGAGCTGGGATGAGTGGGTGCGACCCGGTCGCATTCGTCGCTAAGACGATCCTACCTGGTGAGACGGTCGCGAATCTCGCGCATGCGCCGCATATGGCGTGCTCGTTCGCAGGCGTATTTGTCACCGCCGGAGCAAACGACGTCGTAGAGGCGCAGGGCTCGGGAATCGCGGCCGGTCGATTTATAGCAATCGGCCAGATCCCGCCGGGCTTCATCCGGCGGCGATTTCTTTTTCCGCTTCAGAATACGAAAGGATCGCTCGTATAGTTTGATGCACCGGCTTGAATACCCGTCCAGATGAGCGGCCGAACCCAGCATCATCAGAGCCGCCGTGTTCCTTGGATTAATTTTTAACGCGCGCGAAGCCAGGCGTTGTGCTCGCGGCCAATTGTTGCCGCGCATGGATTCGGCCAGGGCCATGATGGCCGCGTCGTCCCGGGGATTTTGCATGAGCCGAAACTCGGCCCGGGCGCGTTTCAGGCCGTGTATTTCTCCCTTGAGAGTCCCCTGCAGGGAGATGGACGCGAAGCCCACTACCAGGAAGGGAATCGCCCAGCGGGCTACGGCTCCATTCACTCGCTTAATATTCAAAAGAACAAAACAGGGAGCCGCGATTCCCAGGACGCCCAGCAGTAAATTACGCTGTTCCGTGCCGGCCAGGAAGACGAAATAGCCCAGCACGATGCCCGCGATGCCCACGGCCATGGTAATTTCCCGCGCCGTTTCCAGAAAGGCCAGGTAGTCGCAAGCCTGGTAGGGCACGAAACACATGGTTCGGTGTTGCCGCCGCGCTTCGCCCGCGCGTCAGCCTTCCGCGTTGCGATCCCGCATGACGATGCCCGCCACCCGGTTTACCAGTCCGCGCGGCAACAAATTGGCCAGCGTGATGGCGGCGCTGTTGCCGATGCCGGGCACGCAAACCGAGTCACCGTTCTTGATGGCTTCCATGGATGCTCGAGCCACGTCCTCGGGCGTCATCCAGACGGCGGCGGGTATGGAACCGGTATCGATGCCGGCGCGGTCCTGAAACTCGGTGCGAGTAAAACCGGGGCAGAGCGCCTGTACAAAAACGTTGGTATCGCGCAGCTCTTCCCGCAGAGCCTCGCTGAAACTTTTTACGAAGGCCTTGGTGGCGCCGTAGACGGTGGAGTAGGGCGAAGCCTGGAAGGCCGCCATGGAAGACACATTGATTACGGCGCCGGCGTCCCGGGCCATCATGCCGGGTAGGGCGGCGTGGGTCAGACGCATGAGGGCCGTGATGTTCAACTGGACCTGGGAAATCTCTTCCTCGATCTTTTGTTCGGCGAAGGGACCGTAGTTGCCGAACCCGGCATTGTTGATCAGCAAGCGCAGATTTTCATCTTCGCGCACCAGCGCCAGGGTCTTTTGCAGATCTTCTTCCCGGGTTAAATCCGCCTTCTCAACGACGATATTGGTCTTGAATTTGGACTCCAGCTCCGCGGCCAGTTCCCGCATCCGCTCTTCATTGCGGGCCACGAGAACCAGATCAAACTCCTCGGCCAGATGGCGCGCGAAACCGGCGCCCAGGCCGGTGGATGCTCCGGTAATTAAGGCTGTCTTGCGTGGAGAAGATTCCGTACTCATAATGTTACCCTTCACCGCGGACGGAAAGCCGTCCGCCGTCTTTTCGTTTTTACTTATAAATTAAAAAATACAGGGGAAACGACCGCCAAATTTCAAAGCCATTGGTAGGTTCGAATCCCGGACGGTTTCCCGGCCACGCAATAGGCGGCGGCATACTCGGACACCGGATCCAGTTCATCCAGGGTCCATTGCGAGGCTTTTTCAGCCGAGTCGTCAACGGCCAGCAAGCGCGCCGGTTCACCCGGCGTCAGGGACACGTCGAAGCTCGCCAGGTCCCGCGAAAGGCCTTCCCCGTGAGTCTTGATGAAGGCTTCCTTGCGCGACCAGCAATTAAAGAAGGCCCGGGCCTTCAGGGCGTCCGGAACCCCGCGCAGAGCGGGTTTCTCCGCCTCCGAAAACTAATTCGCCGCAATCTGGACCGCCTCGTTCATTTCGCGTACCCATTCGATGTCCACTCCGAGTTCGCCGGCGCGAGTGAAACCCAACAACACCTTGTCTCCGGAATGGGATACGTTGAAGTAAAGCGGTTCGCCATGGGATAGGACGGGCTTATCATTGCCCATGACGTCGAAGCGAATTTCAGTCGCCTCTCGCCGCAGGTACATGCCCAGCAGCGTACGCAGGACGCCCCGGGCCACGATGGAAGTATTTTGGTCTTTCTCGAAAACGAAAGCGGCGGCTTTCGCGCGTTCATCCTCGGAAAGCAAGCCGCGTAATCGCGCCAGCGTTTCGGCGCTTTGACGGGAGTGGGCGCACCAGAAATGAATCTCGTCTTGTCCGAGCTCCGGCCGCGAGGGACCGACCGACCAGCGAATGGACGTTTCGGCAATCATCAAGAAGACGAGCCGGCGTCCTTACCGCGTTTCTTCTTCGTGGTTTTCTTTTTGGCCTTCGCGGAAGTCTTCTTTTTGGCGCCGGTCTTCGTTTTGGATGAAGCGGTTCCCGAGTATGCCTCGCGCAGGCTGTGAGGGCGCTGATCGACCCAGGTTTTTTTGATGAACTCGAGGCACTTGCCCCGGGGACCCTTGAAACCGGCCTCACGCCAGCCGGCCGGAATGGCCCTGTCCCCCGGCCGTATTGAATACTGGTCTTCACTATTCAATACGGCGCGATAAATTTCCTCAAGCGCTACAGCCATGATACCAGGATGACCGCCGTGACGTTAAGGAAAAGTAAAAAAACGGGTCAACTGCCGGCGTGTTCCGCGCTCAACGCGGCCAGGTGCGCAGCCAGCTTTCGCAGTGAATTATGTTCATAGGCGATGGTGGGCGCCAGGCGAAACCCGAGCCAGCTTTCCAGTTCCCCGGAGATTTTGACCAGCTTGCGCGAAGATAGGCCATAGGCCGTCAGGGGTTTATCCAGGTCGATCTCATCGGCCGGCCGGCCGCTGAAACGGGCCAGACCCTCGGTCAGATGGGATTCAATTTCCTCTGTGCTACGACTCATGCCATGGACTCCCGGGCGCGAATGACTTCCGGAGCGGGCCGTTTTACTTCACGAGCCAGCCCGACTATTTCAAGTGCGCGAATTAAGTAGTAATTGATATCAATTTGCCACCAGCGCAGGCCGATCCGGGCCGAACTCTGAAAGGCGTGGTGATTATTGTGCCAGCCTACCCCGAAGGATAATAGGCCGATCAAGGCATTATTGCGACTTTGATCTCCCGTATCGAAGGGGCGAGAACCGCTGATATGACACAGGGAACCGATGCTCCACATGATGTGATGAACGGCGAACAAACGCACCATGCCGCCCCAGAGGAAGCCGCCCAGGGCCCCTTCCAGCCCACCCAGGAGGGCGCCCAGAGCCGCCGGAAGCAGCAATCCAAGCAAGACCCAGACGGGATACAGCAAGTGCATGCGAAAAACGAAGGCATCACGCGCCAGGTCGGGCACCAGGCGTACCCAGTCCGCCGCCGTGCGAACATCGTGTTCCAGCATCCAGCCCAGATGGGAATGCCATAAGCCCCGGAGGCCGCCCAGTTTGCGGTTCCCCCGAATGTAGGGCGAATGAGGATCGTCGGGCTCGTCGCTGGAGGCGTGATGGGTGCGATGCACGGCCGCGAACCATATCACCGGTCCCTGCGCGGCCATGGAACCCAGAATGATCAGCAAGCCCTTCATGAACTTGCCCGTCTTGTAGGCGCGATGCGCGAACAGACGATGGAAGCCGCCTTCGACTCCGAACAGAGTCAATGCGTACATCCCCAGAAACATCCAGAGATACCAGAGGCGAAAGTCTCCCAGCGCGGCCCGCGTCAGCGCGACCGCCGTTCCCGCGGCGGGGAGGATAATGACCAGCGCGGCGATGAGGCGAGCGTTCCGCCCGTCGTCCTCCGCGGCGTGGTGGTTCCGGGAGCGATGCTCCATATGTGAGCCCTGAATGGTCGACACTGCAAGTTCCCCCGGGGAGAATATTTTCGATTCAGCCCGCCACAGCGAGCTTTTTTTATTATTCAAAGTATTAATTTTAAGCTTTTCATCAAGGCTTTTAATAAATTAAAAAGTGTACCGCGCGGTATTGTCGGCCATAAATTAAAGTCGTAATCAAGATGTTAATCGCCCTTAACGAAATTCATTCGAATTTGTTTCGCGTCGCACGTTTCGCGCGAAGCGATGCGATAACATAAACGCAATAAAACTCGCCGTCTCCGCGCAATCGCGCGCGAAGAATCCTTTCGCCCTCGAAACAGTACTAGAATATAGTTATTTTCACGTCGAATTATCGCCGCGGGAAAAAACATTGGTTGACCCCCGCGCATACGGGGATAAGACGGAGTTCGGTCGACGCGATGGAAAGTATTTCCGACATCAAGAGCAGCGAATCCTCGGGTTCCCCCGCGAATAAGCTGCTCTTGATGTCGGAGTTCGGTCGACGCGATGGAAAGTATTTCCGACATCAAGAGCAGCTTATTCGCGGGGGAACCCGAGGATTCGCCGCGAACCGCAATACTTATAATCGATGATAATAAAGAAATCATTGATTCCCTGTCGGCGGTATTAAGGGAAGATTATAAAGTTGTCGGTTGTTTGACCTTCGACGCGGCCAGGGGAAGC
>CAZGYS010000171.1:6675-10787 GCA_964530305.1 uncultured Leptospiraceae bacterium | reverse complement strand
CGCCTGGTCGGCAACAATCAGGGGGGACCACACGCAGCATGGCTGTAAGACTTCAGTTCACCACCACTCCCACTCCCGTGGTCTTGCTGATGTATCGCAAGGAGGCATTGCCGTCGACGGTTTTGCGCGTGCGATTGTAGCCGCTCATGTTCGTCGTGAAACGACCGCCCTCGTAAACCGCGTTGATGATATCCTGATAGGTATAGGCGGGATTGTAGGCTCGCAATAGCGCGGCGACTCCGGCGACGTGGGGCGCGGCCATGGAAGTTCCGTTCAAGAGATCATAGGTGGAGTTTTCGAAATTCTCCTGGGTCAACTTCAAGAGGAATATCGCCGTGCCGAAGTTCGCCGACGACGCATTGGTTTGCACGCGAAAGCCCAGCGAACAATTGGACTGCCCCGCGCAATCGGGCAATTCATAAGCCAGGGGCACCACCGCGCCGCCCGTGGCGACATTGGTGTATTCGGCGATTTGCGTGCCGCCGCTGAACGGGTCCGAGGAACCGCCCGCGTAATTCACGCGCAGGTAATCGATCGATGAAAAATCCAGGGCGGCGACCAGATCGATCTTCACGGTATCGGCGCCGCTATCCAGGGCAAAAGAACGATACAGGGCATGGTCGATGGAGTTCGCGTAAACGGCCGAGGGATTCGTGCACCAGTCCGAGGGCAAAACCAGCGCGGGTTCGCCGCCGGAGCAATCGGAGATCATGCCCCAGGAACCGCCGCCGGGATTCGCCGTCCAGCCGCTAGCCAGCGGAATCGTTGTCGTGGTGGGAGCGCTCAGGGGCCAGGTGCTGATGATATTACTTCCGGGCGCGCTGATGTCTACGTAAGTGGAACTGTAATTAGAGAAGCTGGATTTTCGCAATCCCTGATCCACCGCGCCCACGCAAATGATATTGTCCACGGAATAGCGGCACGGATACACGGCGTTGGAACCGACGTTCAAGTTGTCATTGCCCGCGGCGACGACGACCACCACGCCGTTATCGCGCGCGTTCTGGAGCGCGCTGTAAAAGGCTCCATCAAACGAAGAACCTCCCAGACTCATGTTGATCACCTTCGCGCCATTGTGCACGGCGAAGTTCAGGCCGTTGACGATGCTGACGGTGGTCCCGCCTCCGTGCTTCAGGGAGCGAATCGCCATGACTTTCGCCGACCAGCAGACGCCCACCGACCCGATACCGTTGTTGCCGCGCGCGGCGATGGTGCCGGCCACGTGCGTGCCGTGTCCGTCCGTGTCCATGGGGTCGTTGTTGCCGTCGGCGAAATTCCAGCCATGCTTCGGACAGCCGCCGGGGATGGTCGCGCCGCTTTCGTCCTTACAGGAGCCGGAGCCGTCCCACATATTGGCGCCCAGGTCCACGTGATTGTAGTTCACGCCCGAATCAATGACGGCCACAATGGTGGACGAACAATCGGTGGTCACGTCCCAGGCCGCGGTCATGTTCATGTCGTTGCCCGCCGCGGCGAAACCGGTTCCATTATTCACGCCGGCGGCGTTGTCCGAGGCGTGGGGATCGTTGATGGTCTGGACGGTGTTACGCAACCCCCACAACTGATCGAACCGGGGATCGTCGGGAATCGCGAAAGCGCGATAGATGTAATTGGGCTGGGCATACTCCACCCCGGCGACCGTGGAAAGCGAACGAACCGCCGCCGCGACGGTTTCGCCGCGGTTTAACTTCATGAGATACATGCCGGATCGCCCGACTTGCTTGTGGGACGGGCCGCGCGCCATGACGGACCGGCGAGAGGAATCGCCCGTGCCGGCCTTGAACTTAACCAGCACTTCACCCGGCACGTGATCCAGGGAAACGAATTCCAGGGGGCGCGCTTCCAGGCCGACGAATGTCGCCGCGGCCAGCGCCATGGCCACCACTGAGCGAAAAATGTTCTTCGTGTTTTTAGTTTGCATGATGTTACTCCGGTATGATTACTTTTATCAAAAGGCGAAAACCTTGATGGAAGCGGCCTCTTCGCCGCCCGCGGGATTGAATGCGCTCACGCCCTTGACGCGAATAAATCGCAGTCCGCCGCTGGGAAGGGTGAGATTGGTGCTGGTGGGCGCGGTCGGCCCGCTCACATAGGGCACGTCCTTGTAGACGTCCGTCGAGTTTTCATCCGAACCGTAGTACACGCGATAGAACCCTCCCGTAGAGTTGACGGCCTTTTCGCGTAGCGCATCCCAGTTTACCGTAAGACTGCACGGCGCGGTGCATGTAGCGTCGGCGACGATGTATTGAGCCCGGTTGCCGCTGAATACGTCATCGATGTATTCACCCAGATAATAGGAATTCCCGTCCGTAAACGCGGTGGGCACGGTGCCCGTAAAGTTATACGTGCCCGTCGCGGCCGGAATGACTACATTGCCCACCCGACTTGAGCTCGAATAGGAGAGGAAGGAATTGCTCGACGAAAGATGCACGCTCGTACTGCGCGAAGACGTTCCGCAACGATAGACCGTAATTTTGTAGTCGAACGAAGTTCCTCGCACGGCATAGGTCGGAACCGGTTCAATCTTATAGCCCGGCGCCGTCGTGCAGCTCGTGGTCTGGGGAATCGCGGTTTCGTTGGCGCTGCTGGGATCCGGTGACTGGATGGCGCGGTAGGCCCAGAGCCTGTGGGCGGTACCCTGCGCAAGGTCGGCGGGAACCGTTATGCTGACGGAATAGGAGCCGACTTCGCGCGGCACTTCGTATTTCACGACGGTGGGTGTTCCGAACGTGGGCCCGAAGCGATTGGTGCTGAACTTAAGGTCGACTTCCTGCTTGAGGCGTCCGCAGTCGGTTACGTTCACATCCACGGAGAAGGTCTGTCCCGGCTGGACCAGGTAGGGTAGTTGCCCCAGACTGAACCGCGCGTAATTCCCGCAACTGAAATCAGTCTCAGGTACCGGCTCCGGCGATGGGACATCGGGCCCGGAATCCATCAGACCGGACAAAATTTGAAATTGAAAAAAGTCGGCGAAGGGATCCTCGCCGTCAGGACCGCATCCCGTGCCGCCCAGCAGGGTCAGAGAGAGTATGAGCGCGAAAACGCCCCCACGGCGGCTATTTCGCCGCGATGGTTCAAGACGTTCTCCCTGAACTCCCGTTATATATGTTAAGATTCGACTGTGCCGTTTCATGTTGCCCACACTGTGTATTTTTGTATTGAGTCATGCTCTTAACTTCAATACGGGGCACCGATGAATGTTTCTCATTTTTTTCGCGTCGGTCCGGCGGCATCGCACACCGTACCCGTACGAGTAAATCAACACCTCCCGCGACGTGGCCACGACGCGGCATGGCAAGGCGAGCGTGCGGAGCAAAACTACCGCCGATTCAGCTTAACATGAAAAGACTAACGTTTATAGCGTCTGCGCAGGGCCACAAGAAAGGACGCGATGAGAATCGCGCCGGTGAACTGCTCGGCGATGGTCAGGAAACGAGTCGCGTTTCCGCCCGGCAGCACTGACTTGTCCGAGCGCTGTATGAACGGCAGGAGGTTCTTGATGGAATACCTGGTGGCGGCCTCCAGGTCTTTCCATTCAAAAAATGAGCGGCAGTCTTTGTTCGGGGGTACACAAAGCGCGGGCTTGTATTTGGCTTCGCGATACACCCATTCCAGCTTGCCGTAGGTCGCCGCTGCATTGACCGCCGCGCGACGGTTTTCGCCCACTTGCAAACCTGAATAAAGATACCCGATGGTTGAGAACACGCACAGAAGAGCAAAATACGCGATGGGCCGCAGGGGCCGCTCGCCGTATCCGTTGAGCAAGCGATACAGGTTTTTCAGAAAGAATCCGCGCCAGAATTTCGGCTTGCCGTCTTTTTCAAGTGATTCATCGAATCGCTTCAGCTCCATCTCGGCGAAAAAGAATTCGCCGGCCTCCACGGGGTTGCCGCTGGACTCATAATTGCTCTTGAGTTGCTGATAGAGGCCAACCACTTCGCGATTCTTGACGGCTTCGGGGCCAGGCAGGGATTCGTGGTTCCAGAGTCGGTCGGCCGCGATATCCAGGTTCGGCTTCGGCAAATCGTCGGGCGAAATGGTTTCGGTTTTTTCGCGGGGCACCCATTTGCCCTGCTCCATTCTGCCCGGCAAGGGTTGGGTAACAGGGAACG
>CAZGYS010000171.1:4885-6665 GCA_964530305.1 uncultured Leptospiraceae bacterium | reverse complement strand
CCGGCCCCATATTCGCGGCCAACAGCTTACCCAATTCAAAATCCGCGAACAGCTCCGGCCGCTGCTTGTATCGACACAGAATATCATCAAGGAGTATATCATAGGGAGAGTTAAACGGATCAAAACGGCGCAAACCGGGCTTCGCGTCTCTCGCCTTACGCCCAAAACCCTCACGACCGGAAAGCCAGGTAGCATTAGACAATCCCACGCCGGACATCCCGCACTTGACGAAGGAGCACAGCCCGAGCCAGGCATTATCAAAGCGGACATTGTCCAGATTGAGAAAGCGAAACAGTATCGGAATATAAAAACGCGTGCCCGCGAAATCCGCGCGATGTTGAAAATGGGTGGAATGAAATACCGCGCGAGCATGGTAATCCCGATCGCGTGCGCTGAATTTCGCGTCGGCGAACGAGAATTCGCGACTCCGCGGATTCAGGGGAATATTCATATGACGGTCCGCTTCTCGAAATCGAAAATACTCTTCCACCGGCGCGAAAGTAGTCTCGGCAAAGGAAGCGATACCCGCGAAAACGGCGTATGAAAAATCGGCGGCTCTGAACAAGGAACCGTCAAAGAAAGCATCCCCTTCCACGGAAATATTCGAAAGGGAAAGGCTGGAGAGGAATTGCGACTTCGTTATGCGAAGCTCTCCATGGATTACGAAGGCGGAACAACGAACACGCCGGCTAAAGGAACTATCAAGTATCTGGAGCTTTTTAATTTTTTGGGCGATCAGCATCGTCTCGCCGGAAATCCGCAGGGATTGCATTCTGACGCTTTCCATTTCTCCGTCGCAGGCTAGAACGAAGCCGCCTCCGGCGCACAAGCTTTCAAGATCGATGTTATGTCGGCCACCGTACAAACGTATCTGCGCGCTATAGCGAATGGTGGTATTGTTTAGAGAGATTTTTATGGCGCCGGGTTCCTCCTTTGGGTTTTCCTCAAGCTCCAGATGAGAGCCGACATAAACTTTCGAGAGTTTGATCTTCCGGCTATCCACTCCTTTAAGGGAGAGCTCGCCTGCAATATCGGTTTCCGAAATCGTCAGTGAATTGACCTGAACGGCCTCGGCTTTTAGACTCCCGCCCAGCGCCGTTCCATTCATAAGCAAGGCAAAGCCCAGGGTTCCCACAAAGGTCGTTTCGCCCGCAACGCGAATATTCAGGAGAACGACCCCCGCCTTCGCATCCAAATCGCCCAGATGAAAATCGCCCCCGATACTCACATCCTCAAAGCGCAGATAGTCCAGGCCTTCGGCTTCAATGGCGACGCTCCGCCCAATCTCTGAATTCTTAATTTCGAGTTCGAGTATCGTTCGATCCGTTAACAAATCGCCGGCGATTTCCGCGCCGTCCAGGCGAAGACGCCCTTCGATTCGACATTCCTTGATCTCAAAGTCGCCCTTGCATTTCAGAGCGCCCAGATTGCCGGCGAGATTCCAACCTGAAATATAGATACGCCCGTCGATATCGCAATCCTTGATGTCGACCGATTTCCCATGCATTGTCGCCGTCAAGACCAGGTCGCCCGGTATGCGAAAGCCCGCGAGGTTTAAAGACTCCAAGACGGCCAGGGCGTCATCGAAATGCCGAAGAATTTTTTCAGGCTCCACGCGGGGCGTATGTGTATGAAAAATACAGTAATCATCCCGATTATAGAATTCCCACCAATTTATACTGCGTTTAGCTTCTTCGTAGTATAACCAATCAGCTCTGTGTTTGGCAATTAAAGGCCCGACAGGACAGTTTTCGTATTTGCACCCAAACATAGATGCAAT
>CAZGYS010000171.1:0-4875 GCA_964530305.1 uncultured Leptospiraceae bacterium | reverse complement strand
AAGCCCGAAGCCGGCGCAAAAACAAGAATAATTTTATCAATAAGCTAAATCGCCCCGACATCAAACCTCTCAATTATCTCCCGCAGTCCCGACTCTTTCACGACCGCCGCCGCCTCTTCGCGTGAGAACCATTGGCGATCGCGCTGGTCTTTTTCGAGCCAGTCGTCCAGGACTTCGTCGACGCGCAGGGCGAAGACCCGGACGCGGTAATCGCGGGAGTACTTGTTATAAACGTATTCGCCCAGGGCTTCGGCTTGCGCGACGCCTTCGACGCCGGCTTCCTCCAGGGCCTCCTGGGCGGCGGACTCGGCGGGAGTCATCCCGGGCTCCAGCATGCCTTTGGGAATAATCCATCGCCCCGTGCGACGCGATGTGATCAAAAGCACTTTGCCGTCCGAGTTTCGATACGGCAGCACGCCCGATTGCCGGATTTCCATGCTTCAGGTTGGACCGGAAATCGCCGGAAGGCAAGTCTTTTGAGGCGGTCGCCGCCGCAAGCGCCGCTCTCGTCAAGGGTTATTTGGTTGGTCCGCCCATGGGGAGCCATGCCGTTACGTAAGAGCCCGGAACGGTCGCTCACACCAGTCTTGCACCGGTTCAAGCCAGGAAATCCAACACTGTCTTGACATCCATCCGAGGATAAGGGATGCGGTAGAACAAGGCACCATGAAAACATACAACATCCGCAAAGGTTATGACATTCCCATTGCCGGAGAGGCTAAACAAGAAATAGCCGACGCACCGGCGCCGACTTCCGTCGGCATTCATCCCATAGCATTCAGAGGGTTAAAGCCCCGCTTGCTGGTAAAGACCGGAGATACCGTGAAAACCGGTACGCCTCTGTTTCAGGACAAGAGCCGCCCGGAAATCCAGTTTTGCTCCCCCGCCGCCGGAACCGTGGCCGACATAGTCTACGGCGCCCGGCGAGCCATCGAATCCATTCAGATTACCCCGGCCGGAGAAGAGCACGAGCAGCATGAGAGCTTCGGTCCGGGTGATATCGCCTCGATTAAGCGGGACGACCTGGTGAAGCTCCTCCTCAAGGGCGGCATGTGGCCGTATCTTCGTCAGCGCCCCTTCGACAAGATTCCCGACGCGGATTCCGTGCCCCATTCCATCTTCGTGAACTGCATGGACACGGCGCCCCTGGCCGGAGACCCCGAATTCGCCCTGGCGGGCAAGGGTCCCGAATTCAAAGCGGGCGTGGACGCGCTGAAAATTCTGGCCGGTGAAGGCGATGTGCACGTAGTCGCCGACGGCAATGCCCGAGATTCCGAATTTCTTAAAGTAGAAGGCGTCAAAAAGCACCGCTTCAAGGGCGCCCACCCGGCCGGCCTGGTAGGAACTCATATCAGCTACCTGGATCCCCTGCTGGGCGGCAAAACGGTCTGGTATCTCAACGCTCGGGACGTGGTTCTGCTGGGCAGCTTCCTGCTCGTCGGTCGTTACCCCACCGAGCGCATCGTAACGGTTGCCGGCCCCGGCCTGACGGAAGCGAAATACCTCCGCACCACCATCGGCGCCCAGGTTGCCGGCCTGATCGGAGACATTCTGGGAGAAGGCGAACTACGCGTCATCAGCGGCAATGTGCTGACCGGTCGCCACATCATCCTGGACAACTATGTCGGCTTTTATGATGATCAAATTACGGTTCTCAATGAGGATCGGGAAAGGCGATTCATCGGCTGGATGCTTCCGGGCCTCCGCCGATGGTCTTACAGCAAGGCTTTCCTCTCGGCCATCCTGCCGGGTGAGAAATTCCCCATGACCACCAATCAAAATGGTGAGCATCGCGGTCTGGTCAAGACCGGGGATTACGAGAAGATGGTAACCTTGGACGTTCTGCCCGACTTCATGGTCAAGGCCATCCTGGCCGACGACATCGACATGATGGAGCAACTGGGAATTCTGGAATGTTCCCCCGAGGATTTTGCTCTTTGTTCTTATATATGTCCGTCCAAGACGGAATTCACGGAAATCATCCAGCAAGGTCTGGATATGATGGAAAAGGAGATGGCGCCGGTTGAGGGTCACTGATCCGGCCATCGCAAGAACCATCAGATAAACGGGATTCATACAAAGAAGGCATAAGGTAATACCGTGAAATTCATTCTCAAGCAGCTTCAAAAACAAGAGCATCTATTTCAAAAAGGCGGAAAGCTCAGTTTCCTGCACCCCCTCTGGGACGCACAGGAAACCTTTCTGTTTACTCCGCCCGACGTAACCCAGAAAGGACCCCACGTCCGAGACTCCATTGATCTCAAGCGATTGATGATCATGGTGGTCGTCGCGCTGGTGCCCTGTACCATCTTCGGGATGTACAATGCCGGCTATCAGTCCGCGAAGGCCCTGGGTATTCTCAACCAGTTGAGCGCCGGTGAAATCTTCGCCAATGGCGCGTTCATTTGCCTGCCCATTATTCTGTGTTCCTACGCGGTGGGCGGTCTCTGGGAAGGCGTCTTCGCCGTGATTCGCGGGCACAAAATTAGTGAGGGCTTTCTGGTAACCGGTTTGCTCTTCCCGCTGACCCTGCCCCCCACGATTCCCCTGTGGCAAGTGGCCCTGGGCGTTACCTTCGGCGTCGTGATCGGCAAGGAAATCTTCGGCGGCACGGGCATGAACATTCTGAATCCGGCCCTGACCGCGCGGGTCTTTTTGTTCTTCTCTTTCCCCATTGATATCTCGGGCGCGGATCCCTGGGTAGTTACCGACCATAGCGCCCTGCTCTTCACCGGCACCACCGCGGCTCCGGCCGTTGTAGACGGCTTCACCGGTGCCACGGCTCTGCTTCGCGCCGCCTCTTCGGGAGATGTAGCCGGCGTCACCAACCTGGATCAGTATCTGGTGGCCAAGGGGGCCTTTCACGATTTCAGTTTGAATAATCTATTCATAGGCTTGGTGCCGGGTAGTATCGGCGAGACTTCGACCCTGATGTGCCTCATCGGCGCCTTCATTCTGATCGTTACCCGCGTCGGAAGCTGGCAGATTATCTTTTCGGTTATCCTGGGCGCCGTCGTCACGGCCGCTTTCACCAATACGCTGGCCACGGAATCCACTCCCTTCCTGCAGCTTTCGCCCATTCAGCATTTGACCATGGGCGGATTCATGTTCGGCGCGGTGTATATGGCCACGGACCCCGTGAGCGCCTCGGCCACCGGGAAAGGTAAATTTATTTACGGTTTCTTGATTGGTGTGCTCACCATTCTGATTCGCTTCTTCAACCCGGCCTATCCGGAAGGCATGATGTTATCTATATTGTTCATGAACATTTTCGCGCCGCTGATTGACCATTACGTCGTGAAAGGAAATGTAAAAAGGAGGCTCAAACGTGCTGAACAAGCAGGGTAATTTTTACACCTTTTTCTTCGCGACGGTTGTTTGCGTCGTATGTTCGGTCCTGCTGGCCATCGCGGCTACGGCCCTGAAGCCGGCCCAGACCGTGAATGCGCAGTTGGACGTGATTCGCAATATTCTGGTCGTGGCCGGATACAAGGACACGCCTCTGACCGAGAAGGACAAGGCCGCCGGCGTTAAGTCCATTCGCGGCATGAAAGGCCCGGAGATCCTGGCCATCTTCAAACGCGATTTCAAACCGGTTCTTCTTAACAAGAAGAACGAGGAAGTAGATCGCAAGAACGTAGAAGACGAACTGGTCAAACTGGGTTATCCCAAAGAGACCGTTGAGAAATTCTATATCTTCGAGTTGCTGTCCGCCTTCGAAAAGAAGAAGGGCCTGCTCGCCGGTCGAGCCAAGCAGAAACTGGCCGACTACGATCCCGGCTATAAATCGCTGTTTCGCTACATACCGGGCGGTAAACTGAATTCCTACATCGTGCCCATCGACGGACCGGGCCTGTGGGGCATGATGTTCGGCTACATCGCCTTGAAACCGGACCTGAATTCAGTGAAGGGCATCACCTTCTACAAGCACATTGAAACTCCCGGTCTCGGCGGCGAAGCTGAAAAGCCCTGGTTCCGCAATAACTGGGTCGATAAGAAAATCTTCGATAAGAACAATAAGTTCGTATCCGTGGGCGTCGCCAAGGGCAAGGCCACCGACTCCTACAAGGGAGACGAACTGAACCACTACGTCGACGGCATGAGCGGCGCCACCATTACGGGCAAGGGCATCACGGACTTCGTGAAGGCCGACCTGGGTCAGTTCGTGCAGTATTTCAAGAAGCTCCGCGGCGCGCGCGATAACGAGCCTTCGCAATCGCGCCTGCGCGACGAGAATCGCAATAATCCCAAGAACCAAAAGAAGCAAGCCGGCATGGTCCCGGGAGGTAATTCATGAGTTCCGTTGAAGCACCGGAAAAAGAAGTCGTCGAACGCGAACCGATTTTCGGCAAGAAAGAGCGCGCGGCGGTCAAGGATCCCCTCTGGGACAATAACGTCCTCCACCAAAGGCAAACAAAACACTGCCGGGAGTAGCAGTATCAAGGAAACCGGTTTCGACGCCAACGGTATTCATGCCGACCAGTGGGTTGGGCTGAGTGGCGTAGATTTCTTCGAATCCAGTCGAACCCGCACCGTTCATGTCAACACTCCGGCAGCAATCGGAACACAGTGCTTTATTTTTCCCATCTGTCATGATGCACAGCTGTACGGACGGGTCAAGGAGCTACAGGCTGCACGGCGTAGCTTGGCACCAGAGCTGCTTGATAGGTCCCTCATGGACATTGTGCAAGAAGAAGGCAAAACGAAACGAAAGACCAAGCGGGGTGACAAAGATGCCGACGACGATAACGATGATGATGATGAAGAGCATCGGCCTGTGTGGCCCGGTCTCGAAGACATGCTTCCGACACACAGAGGCTTCTAAGTTTGTGTCCATCTTTGTCACGTAGGGAATACCGACACTATGGATAGTTG
>CAZGYS010000170.1:0-10842 GCA_964530305.1 uncultured Leptospiraceae bacterium | reverse complement strand
CACGTGGCGAATTCCGCAAACCTATACCAGGGATAAACTGCGCGATAAGCTCAAGGCCTTGCCCGCGAAATTCGAAGACCTGTCCGGTCATACGATTTGCTCCTTTTATCGCCTGAACCCCATGGTGGGAAGCTGCCAGTGGGCCCTGCTCCCGTCTGAAGCGCCGGAAAAAAGTCCATGATTAATTAGGCGATTGTTTTAGTCTCCGTCTCCATGGGAAAATTCGCCTCCAACCTCGCGCGCGTGACGCTGGTTTTCCTGGCGGGTGCGTACTTCATCGGCGCCTTCCTGGCCGCGTTTTATACGAATGTTTATAACTGGAACATGACGCTCCTGGGAGCGTTGTTGCTTCTAAATTCCATCTGCCTTCTGGCTTGCTCCGCGGTTCGTTCAGGTAAAGAGGCCGGCCGCTTCGCGGCGATAGCCGGTATGCTCGTGTCGGCATCGTTCCTGCTCACGTTTAAGCTCCGGTACATGTTTGATCTGTATCGCTTCCCGGTCGCGCTGTTTCAGTATATATCCATGTTCGGCGTTCTGTGTTTGCTGCCGGCCGCGGCGATTCGTTCGCAACCGCGAAGCGGTGGGGTACGCCTGTTCTTGGTCGTGTTCTTCACGGCGGTTGCCCTCGCCAATGGAGTCTACTATGCTCTTCAAATCCGAGGCGTACCGATCACGACAATCCATCGCCACGGAAAACCGCCCGCCGCCGCGCAAAGGATGGGCATCGGTTTTCGCCCCGAAAAATTCAAAATGGATTACGATGAAATAAAACGAACCCGAACCATTGATCTAACTTATGGGCGACGATACGTGACTCAACTCGAGCTATACCTGGAGGGCGCCCCGCATAAGATGCATCAAGAGATCAAGGGACGCGTGCTCATCAAGGGTGGAGCAAATCGGGAGTTCACCATCAGCGCGAATACCCATGGCCCGCGTCTGTTAAGCGCGCCCTTGCGAATGAATCGCATCCGGATTCAGTTGCTGGGCGTCGGGCCGCAACATCCCATCCCGACGATCGTCGTGACGGAGAAATGTCCTCTCTTTCGCGTCATGTTCTTCGGTTGCATGGAAATGCACTGTACGGCCTGCATCCTGCCCGAGACTTTTTGAATCGGCCTTTTATTTCTTTTTGACGACCGGTATCCACCAGCGAACGCCCATGCCCTTCGTCGTCAGGAATGGTACCGGAAAGTAAGCCGCGATGTCGGGTTTGTTCTCGTCGCGTTCGTAGCCGGCGGAGGGAAGCCATTCACCGTAGATGAATTTATTCACTTTCTTCGCCGTTTGATAGGTGCAACTGAACTCCGCGTAGGTTGCCGCCGGGATTTGAAAGGTCTTGAACTTCGCCGGAACAGGGGCCGCGGGCTTTTCGATTCCGAAAATATCGCGAAATGAATCTCGCTTGCCTTTCTCAAGGGGCAGGTAAACGGACATCAAGGGCGCTTCCGTTACCGAGCCCCACTTTCCATTGGTGAGCGCCCAGAGTTTCTGGTATTCGTCGGTGGCTACATAGTCCTTCCAGAATTTTGGGGCCTCCTGAAAAAAATTCTCGTTCGTAAAAATCTTACTCTTACCCACCAGCTCGAAGGCCGGTTTCTTTACCAGTCTGTAGTCCATTTCCTCTCCTCCTTTAATTTCGACTCGGAAAGAAACACGATTGTAGGCGGACAGTTTCACTCCCGGAGCGCTCGCGTCGCGGGGATTGATGCCGTGCCTTTTTCTAAAGGCGCGGGTAAACGCATTGGGCGAATCGTAGCCGTACTTCATGGCCGTATCGATGACTTTCGCGTCGCCCATGGACAGCTCCATGGCCGCCAGGGTTAAGCGTCTTCGCCTGATGTATTCCGCCGGCGTGATGCCCAGGACCGCGTAAAACATCCGCTGGAAATGAAACGGTGAGCAGGAGGCTTTTTTCGCCGCCTCGGCGATCTTGACTTCATCATCGAGTTTACTTTCGATGTAGTCGATCGCGGAATTCATTCTTTCCGACCATTCCATTTCAGTGTCCGCGATTATCCTGGCACAATTGATTCGCGCCGTCTCACCTTTTCTTGCTCCGGGGTGCGTGGTTGTTGCCGACGCAATAGGCTTTACCGACAATGCTCGTTTCGTAAATTCAGGCCATGGAGGAATGCGATGAAGACACTTTCCATAATAGGCGCGGGTAAGGTCGGCAAGGCCGCGGCGAAATTATTCGTTGAAGGGAAATTGTGCGGGGTCGGCCAGGTTGTCAATCGCTCCATGGAAAGCGGACGGGCGGCGGTCCGGTTCATCGGCTCCGGAGAGGCAAAACAGAAACTTTCCGATATTCAATGGGAGCAGACCGATATCCTGATGATTGGAACCGCGGATGACGCAATTCAGGCGTGCGTCGATTCCATTCGCCGGGAAAACGCGCCCATGGATAAGGCCATCGTTTTCCATTTGAGCGGTTCCATTCCTTCCACGATTTTATCGCCCTTGAAGGAACAGGGGGCGACTATCGCCGGCGTGCATCCCATAAAGAGCTTCTCCGATTCGGAAACGGCGGCGGCTTCCTTTCCGGGCACATTCTGCGGGCTCGAAGGCGATGAAGCAGCCCTCGCCGTATTGGCGCAACTATTCGTCGGCATCGGCGCCAGGGTCTTTAATATACAAACCGAAAAGAAAACCCTGTATCACGCGGCAAGCGTCGTCATCTGTAACTACTTGTATGCCTTGATCGACATCGGTCTGAATATTTACGAGGCGGCCGGAGTCGAAAGGCAAATCGCCATGGAGGCCGTGGAACCCATCTTGCTCGAAACAATACAAAACGCCATGCGCATGGGTCCGGAGCAAGCCCTCACCGGTCCCATCGCGCGCGGCGATGCTAATGTCATCGAAAAGCAAATGCAGGCGCTCAAGAATTTCAAGCCGGAGTACGCGGACGTTTATTCAACCCTGGGCCGGGCTACGGTGCAACTGGCTCGGCGAAAAGGGGCGGCGCCGGAGGCAAACCTGCGCGAAATTTCGAAGCACCTGGGGAACGTCGAATAAAGGCCGTGTCGTCAATCCGCGGTATCGCTCGCTTTGTCTATGCCCGTCGCGATTCGAATCTAGTCCCTTGGGACTAGTTTTTATCATGGTGCCGTGTCTCTGTGCGGCGCACACTTGAGCACATTAACCCTTTACTCATATTTTTTTCGAACGCGTTTCAAGCTTCGCCCGTCTTATGAAATACAGGCGGAGGATGAACATGGTTCTTTCTGAAGTTAAACCGACGACATATTCCAATCCCGCGGACTCCGACGACGGGCTCCTGCACTATGACGATAAGGGACGCGTAGTTAGATCCAATGCCTCGGTTTCGCGCATGCTCGGGTATACCGACGCCGAGTTGCGCGGCAAGTCCATTCTGGAGTTGCATCCCGTGGAATACATGCTCGAATCCATGCGCGCCTTTCGCGAAATCGGAGATACCGGATTCGCTCGCATGAACTTGCTGTTTCGCCGTAAGGACGGCGGCCTGCTCTACGCGGACACCGTCATCATGATCAAAAAGCTCAACGGCCGCACGGGTATCGAAGCGCGGCTGCGCGAACTCCTGCCGGCTTGACGCGCTCTTAGTTCGCGTCCGAGGGCGAATTCGCGCCCGCGTCGTCGGTTCCTTCCAGTCCGGCTTCGTCCAATCGCTCCAGGCGATCGGGCGCGTTCATACCCAGCAGTCCCAATCCGTTCTTCAAGCAAATCGCCACGGCCTCCAGCGTCTTGAGCATGGCCGCCGCCGTTTCCGGCGTCTGATCGATGATGCGATTTTCGCGCGGTCCGTAAAACTTCGCCAGCGACGTTGCCAGATTGTAGAGAAACGTAATCAGGCGATGGGGCTCCAGGCTGCGAGCGGCGTCCTGCACTTCCTCGGGGTAACGCGCCGTCCACCACAGCAGTCGCCGGCGCTCCGGAGTCATGGGCAGGGCGGCCTCAAATCGCGCCGTGTCCTCGAAGAGCGCGCCTTCCTCGTAGAGCTTCAGGGCGTCCGGATTTCGTTCGCCCACCTTGCCGAAGATGGAACGAATTCGGGCGTGGGCCATGGCCACGTACCAGTAGGGATTGCTCGCGGAGTCGTCCCGAGCCACCGCCAGGTCGTAGTCCAGGTGTGCCTCAAAGGAACGCATGACGAAAAAATAGCGCGATACGTCCGCGGGAATTTCCTCCAGCAGTTCACTCATGGTGATCATGTTGCCCGTACGCTTGCTGATTTTCACCGGCTTGCCGTTATCCAGCAAGTTCACCTGCTGAGCAATGAGTACGCGAAAACCGTCCTTTGGATGCCCCAGAGCTTCCATGGCGCCGGCCAGGCGCGGAATGTAGCCGTGGTGATCGGGGCCCCAGATATTCCAGACCTGATCGAACCCGCGCTGAATCTTCGTCTGGTGATAGGCGATGTCCGCCAGCAGATAGGTCGGCCGGCCGTCGTCGCGCACGATGACGCGGTCCTTGTCGTCCCCGTAATCCGACGAGCGAAAGAACTCCTTGCCGTCCTGCTTGAAGAGCGTGTCCCCCAGGGCTTCGCGTACTTTCAGGACGGCGCCCGAGGCATGCAGCCCGCTTTCGCGATAGAACTCGTCGAAATGGACGCGATAGTTTTCCAGGTCCGCTTTCTGACTGGATAGGAAGGCGTCGATGGCGGCGCGGCCCATCTTTTCAGCGTGTTCGCCGAAGCCCTCGGAGACCACGAAGTCCTCCGGCAGGTCGTTTTGCTCGGCCAGTTCCCGGGCTTTCGCCTCCAGGTCCGCTCCGGGTTTCAGGGAAGCGTCCTCGGCGGTCATCTTTTTCATTACGTCGATCACGTAGTCGCCGTGGTATCCGCCGGCGGGAAAGGGCAGGCCCGGGCCGGGCTTGTGGGCCGGTTCACCATCCGAGCCCTTCTCGGCGATCTTCACGGCGATGTCCTGGTCCTCGAAGTAGCGCAGCAGGCAACTGTGACCCAGAAGATTGACCTGGTTGCCGTAATCGTTCACGTAGAATTCGCGATGGACTTTTTCTCCCGCGGCTTCCAGCAGGTTGCAGCACGAATCCCCCAGGGCCGCCGCGCGAGCGGAGACGACGTTCAAGGGTCCCGTGGGGTTGGCGGAAACGAATTCAAAGATAATCTTGCGGGGGTTGTCGGACTTTTCGCGCCCGTACTCCGCGCCGATTTGCGTGGCTTCGCGGGCGATGCCGAGCAACTTGCCCGCGCTGATGGTAAGATTCAAAAAGCCGGGTCCGGCGATTTCGATCTTTTCAAAGATCTTTTCCTGAGCGTTCCGCTCCTCGAGCTTCGCGCTGAGCGCCTCCGCGAACTTGCGCGGATTTTTGAGTTCGCCGTCGGTTTCCAGGTAGGCGTCGCGAAAGCGCTTGTCCATGGCCACGGTGCAGGCGTAATCGCCGAACTTTTCGTCCCGGGCGTATTCGATCTTAACGGGCAAGTCGGGACGGGGGCCCATGAGTTCCAGGGCCTTTTCAATTTCCAGGATAATGCGATTTTTAAGGATCACGGTGCTTCTCTTCTAAGTGTAATGGTGTTCTGCGTAAGGTAAAGTAATGCGAATGCCGTTCCAGGGCGGTCGGCGCCGCGCATGTTCAGCGCTCAGGGCGCGGGCTCCGGTATAATCGGGCCCCGGGGTGTTTCACCGACCGGCGTTTCGCCCGGGGGAGTTTGTACGGCCGGAGGGCGACCTGCTCTGGTGCGCGTGCGCATGGTTTTCGTGGCGGCGCGACCCATGTCGTTCAGGCCTTTTTTCTTTTCGCCCAGCGCGTGGTTCCGAAAGAACGCGCGATTCAGGGACGTGAACGTGCCGGGCAGGAAGCGCGCGAAAACCACAACCAGAACCAGCGACAGTCCGGCAATGAGAATGATAAGCGCGACGGTTTTGCTACCTGACTGGGGCAAAAACATTTCGGGGCCTCGAATTTTCCAGAATTCGAAGTCGGGGGAGGGGCGGCAACCATAATCGCCGGGTTACTCGCGAACGTGGCCGGCGGCGAACATGGTCGCGCCGGAAATCTTTGTATACAGAATTTGAAGCGCGGGTGTAATCTGGTAAAATGGAACGCGGGACTTTTCTGAAAATCGCCTTGAAAAGCTTCGCAATGACCAGCCTGGCAATTTCGGGCGTCAATTGCGGATCGGCTCTCAAGACTCCGAAGCTCAAGGGACTGAGCGAAAGCGAATACCACAACATGAATTCACTGGGAGAGATCTTCCTGGAAGGCTTCGAGATTCCCGGTTTTGATCTGGGCCTGGCAATGGACCATCATCTGTTCGGCCATCCCATGCCCATGCCGGACTACATCGTCTCGGACGGGCAAGAACTGGCGGGAGCACCGTCTTCGCGTCTGGCGGCGCTGGTGCTGGACGGCTCCCTGACCCCGCTCGTGGCCTTGCCGCCGGCGGAGCGTCGCGCGCGGCTGCTGGGTTGGAAACATTCTTCTTCGAAAATGAAGCGCGGTTTGTTCGGTATCATGCGCCAAACCTGTTTCGTTCTTTTGTCTTCCAGTCCCAAATATCAGGAGTTCATCGGCTACGGGCCCAAAAATTATTTCGAAGCCTGGGCGAATCGAAAAGGTTAAGAGTCGGGATATCGGCCAGGGGGTAGACGGTTTATGGCAAACGAAATTATAACTCCGGATAAACACGCGGAGGTCATGGCAAAAAATAAGTTCAGCGGAACCTGGAAGCTTTCCGTGGACGCCGTGGTAATCGGATCGGGGGCGGGCGGCGCCGTGGCCGCGGCCACCCTGGCAATGAGCGGCAAGAAAGTGGCGCTGATCGAAGAGGGCGCCTACTTCCCGCCCGGCAAACTCACCGGGGACGAATATATTTCGCAGGTTCGTCTCTATCGTGACGCCGGTTTCATTCTCACGGAGAACCAGACCGCATCCATCCTGCAAGGGCGCAGCCTGGGCGGCTCCACGACCATCAACTGGCAGACTTCACTCTACCCGCCGGAATACGTAACCGGGGAATGGGAAAAACGCTTCGGTCTCAAGGGGTATGATGTTAAGGACATGGATCCGTACATCAAGTCCGTTCATGAACGCATCGGCGTGCACGACGTCCCGACGAAGCTTCGCAATCATAACAATGCCGTACTCTGGCGCGGCGGCAAGAAATTGGGTCTCAAGCCGGAGGTCCTGAAAAACAACAGTCGTAATTGCATCGGTCTGGGACGCTGCGGTTTGGGTTGCCCCATCAACGCCAAGCAGACCATGTACCTGACCTACATTCCCGATGCCCTGAAGCACGGCGCCGTGGTCGTACCGAACATGCGCGCCGTGAAAATCAAGGACGGCAAAATGAAAACGGTCTTCGCCGAGTTCACGGCGGACCCCTTCGAAGCGCCGCCGAAAAAGATCATCCGGAAGATGGAGATTCGCGCGCCCATCGTCGTCGTCAGCGCGGGAGCCATCGAGGGCCCGGCGCTGTTGCAACGCTCCGGCCTGGGCAACGACATGGTGGGCGCGAATCTGAAAATTCATCCCACGACGACCATCTTCGCGCGCTTCAAGACGGACATCGACATGTATTCCGGCCCGCCCCAGTCGGTCGTGATCAAGGACGGTCATAATCAGAACGATACCGGTTACGGTTTCTGGCTGGAGGTGGCGCCGTATCGCCCCGCGCTCGCGTCCGCCGCCCTGCCGCTATTCGGGGCGCAACACCTCGCGCAAATCAAGGACTATAAGAAACTGAACGCCGGCATCGTGCTGGTACGAGACGGCGCCGACGGCGCAACCACGGGCAAGGTGGAATGGACCGGCGGTCGCCGTCGCGTACACTATGAACTGACGCCGGGAGACGGACTGAACATGCTGCGGGGCCTCAAGATGTTGGCCGAGGTGCAACAGGCCGCGGGGGCGCTGGAGCTCACGGTGCCTTTCGGTCGGATTGAGAAACCCATCAAGCTGGACGGCAAGACGAAGTTCGACTGGTTTCTCAAGGAAAAATTCGAGGCAGGGCGATTGTTCATGGGATCGGCCCATCCCCACGGCTCCATTCAGGCCGCCTCGGATTCGAAGCAAGGCGCCATCAATCCGGAGTTCGAACTGTACGGACACAAGAACATCTTCGTCGTGGACGCCAGTTTCTATCCCACGGGTCTGTCGGTGAATCCGCAGATCACGACCATGAGTTCGGCGCTTCGCGCGAGTAACGGGATTGCCGCGCGCAAGTAACGAAGGCGAATCAACATCAGGGCGGTTATTTCGCTTCGCGATTCAGGCGGCCGTAGAAGGCCGTCGCGGATTGCAGGGGCGCGCCGAAAAACTCCTCCAGGCATTGGCCCAGGGCGTCGTCCCATCGGGTCAAGGCGTCTTCATGCGTGACTTTCGTCGCGGCGGGCAGCTCCGGCAGGCGCTTTAGAAAATTCGCGAACCGATAGTCTCCCGCCAGGCGCACCAGCCCGGACAGACCGCCTTCGATTTCGTCGGCGTTCACGGAACAGTTTTCGCACAGGAAATTCATTTCCGGCAACGACCAGGAGGCCGGGCCGTTTAGTTCGGCGCCGCATTCGGAGCAATGGCCGGGATCTCCCAGGATGCCCAGGATTTTGCAAAGCCGAACCTTGAAGAAACCCAGCAGGAGTCGGATATCGCGCGTCGTGCGTTTGTCGGCGGCCGACAGGGATTGAAGTTCGCGCAGGCACCCGCGCAGGAGCACGAAAAGATCGTGAGTGTCTTCGCCGCCCGCGGACGCGCCGGTGAGTTCCAGCAAATACGAAAGCAGGAGCATGTCGTCGTATCCGGACTTCAGCTCCTCGAAGCGCTCGATGACATGGCCCTCTTTCAGGGAGCCGGGGGCGTCCTCTTTATGGTAGTAGGTGGCCGAGATGTAGCAGCCGGGTTCCGTGAGCAGGTTGCTGCGCTTGCGCGATTGCAGAATACCGTGCACCTTCACGCGCACAATCGGTCCGTTTTCGCGCAGCAAGGTGAGGATCACGTCCGCTTCGCCCACCTTGCGGCGATTCAATACGAAACCCTTCTCAGTTAAAAGCGCCCCGGCCATGCTTCATCGCCCCTGCACTCTACTACCGGTGACCTTAACTTTTCTTGTTTAAGAGCACGCGCACCCAGATGGCAAAGGGAATACCCAGCACGATGCCCGGCGAAATACCCGGCACCAGGGAATACATGGCGGACTTGGACAGGATGTCCTCGTCGTCGCGGCGCAGATAAAAGACCATGGCAAACATGTGCATGGCGTTCACCATGGCAATGGCTACGGACACAACCAGCGCGAAGCGGGCTCGGCCGCGCACGGCTTCCTTGTACTGCTCATAGCCTTCTTTCGCGGCTTCCGGTTTCGTCCCGGCCGGAGACTTCTCCAGAAATTCCTTCGTGAAGCGCTCAAGGCCGATGATCTTCGGCGGGTTGACGAAGTGTTGCACGGCGTTGGTGCCGGCGAGAGTTGTTGTTAACGTGGCGATAATAAATAAAATCATCGCGGGTGTCTTTAAGTTCATTTTCCTTTCCTTGAGCGACGCCGTCGGGATGACGGCGCGAACCCCTTGCTTACATCGATTCCACGACCATGGCGATGCCCTGTCCGCCGCCGATGCACAATGACGCCACGCCGTATTTATCGCCGCGGCGTTTCAGTTCCTTGCACAGAGTAAGTAATACACGATTGCCCGAAGCGCCCAGGGGGTGCCCCAGCGCGATGGCGCCGCCGTTTACATTGCTCTTTTCCGGATCGAGTTTGAGTTCCTTTTGCACGGCCAGATACTGCGCCGCGAAAGCCTCGTTAATCTCAATGAGATCCATGTCCTTCATGTCCAGCCCGGCGTGTCGCAGGGCCGCGGGAACGGCGTGGGCCGGCCCGATGCCCATCTTGTCCGGTTCGCAGCCGCGCGAAGCGAAGCCCCTGATCCGGGCCAGGGGCTGGAGGCCCTTCGCTTGCGCGAATTCCTCCGACGCAATCAACAGGGCGGAGGCGCCGTCGTTGATGCCGGAGGCGTTGCCGGCGGTGACCGTTCCGCCTTCTTTCTTGAATACGGGTTTAAGGGCCGGGAGTTTTTCGGTGCCGGCCGCCCCGCGAATGAATTCATCGTGTTCGAATACGATTTCGCCCTTGCGGCTCTTGAGTTTCACCGGCGTGATTTCCTCGCCCAGGCGACCTTCATCCCGCGCTTTTTCCGCGCGGCTCTGGGAGATGCCGGCCCATTCGTCCTGCTCTTCGCGACTGATGCCGTAGGCCTCGGCCAGATTCTCCGCCGTGCCCCCCATGGGCAGGCCCACGTGGGCATCCACCAGGCCGTTCCAGAGCATGTCTTCCAGGGAGGAATCGCCGTAAGTATTTCCCCAGCGGGCGCCTTTGGCCAGATAGGGCGATTGGCTCATATTTTCCACACCCCCGGCCAGAGCGCAGTCGAATCGCCCCAGCAGAACGCCGGATGCCGCCTGAACGGCCGCTTCCATTCCCGAACCGCACAGGCGATTCAGGGTCAGTGCCGGAGTTCCGACAGGCAGTCCGGCTTTGAGGCCGATATGGCGGGCCAGGTAGATGGATTCCGAGCTTGTGGGGATGACATTGCCGAAAAAGAGCTCCTGGATGTCGTCCGCCGAGACGCCGGTCTTATTAAGGAGGTCTGAAACGACCATGCGGCCCATTTCAGTGGGGTTAATATCCTTCAAGGAGCCGCCGAAGCTACCAAAAGGGGTGCGCAGGCCGTCAATAATCACCGGAGTAGACATAAGGAAGCGTTTCGGTCAAGCTTATGGGGTCAAATCGATTTTTTGCTGCTATTTATCCGTCTATCATGGTATGCTGGTGTACGGGCTTGAAATTAGCCCGCCGGCATTTAAAATCGCCATTCCCTTTAAAAATTATTTAAAATCCAC
>CAZGYS010000169.1:2697-10955 GCA_964530305.1 uncultured Leptospiraceae bacterium | reverse complement strand
GGCCGCGGGAGGAGCGGGGTCTTTTTTCTTAACGGGCTTTTTGACCGGAGCGACAACTTTCTTACCGTTGTCGACTTTGCCGTCACCCTTCTTCTTGCCGCCGATTCCCAGACCGGTAGCGATTACGATACCTACAATCAGGAACAGTGCTACCAGGAAAATAAATACAACTTTGCTGGAAGAGCCGCCTTCCTCGGGAGCCGAGCCGTAGCCGGTATCCTGGGGAACCGAACCGTAGTCACTGGCCGGGGTGCTGCTCGTGTAGAAATCATCCTGACGGTCATCCATCTCCATGGTGGGGAAAGATGAACTGGAGGATGAAGAGCTACTGGTCGAGCTGGTCTTTCTGGTGCTGCTCTTCTTCGCCGCTGCCTTCCTGGTCGTCTTCTTCGCCGCTGCTTTTTTCTTGGCTTTGGCGGCCGGCGCTTTCTTGGTCACCTTCTTCTTCGCCGCCGCTTTCTTGGTCGTCTTCTTGGTGGTTTTCTTTGCCATTGCCTTGCTGTGCTTCGCCTTTCGAAGCTCCGTATATGGATTAATTACTAAACAGTTAATGAATACTCACCGGAATTCGGTGATATTGTCAGAGAACCGTCGAAAACCGCCTCGTCAAGCAAAAACGCCTTCCACGAGAACGCGATTCCTCGCATATACAGGTAAAAAAGGGTAAGATGTTTAAGACGGCGGACGGTGCAATGGGAGACGGCGCAACGGCTAACGGCGGAACGTGTTGCGTAGACTGTACGCAGGCGATGGCCGTCGCGATCCGTTCCACCGAATCAAGTATCGAAGAAGGCTTCGGGTTGAACCTTGAAAACTTCACAAAGCGCGCAAATGGTACGCGCCGATGCGTGGCTCCCGGATTCAATCTGGTGAATTCTCTGTCGGGTTTGTCCCTTGAACTTGCCGGTGGCGGCCAATCGCTTGGCGACTTCCACCTGCGTCCAATTCCTGGATTCCCTCAATTCCTTGACCTTGTCTCCGTTAAACTCCACTTTCCCGGTTCCTTTCGCGCGTGAATGATTCCGGGATAGTCCTTCGGCGGCATTTCCGTCAAGATTTTTTCAGGCGATTCAAAATTCCTACAGCACGAAGGGCACCAGGGATTTCAATCGCCGGGCCGGCTCTTCCCGGAGGCGATACCATCGTAGAGTACCGTGAGCGCGACCCGCCAGATACGCGGCGACGATAAAGGCGATCCCGTACAGCGCGACGTGACGCGACATCATCGCGAAGCCCAGCCAGATGAGGATGTCTCCCAGGTAATGAGGGCAGACGACATAATGAAACAAACCGCCGCGCGGCAATGGATAGCGCGCGTCCTTCGCGTCGGTGCCGCCCGCTTTCGCGTTCGCTTCACGACGACGAACCCTCGTTCGCGCCAGCAGATAGCGATGCCCGGTGCTCAAGGCGGTTCCCAGCAGGAGTACGCCGAGTCCCCACCAGGTCAGAACCTCGAAGGGCCGTTCGTAAACGACATAAACACTTGTATAATCATTATGAATTCTAGTAGCCAGCCAGGCGACGGCGGACCAGGCGATTGCGATTCCCGTCAAGACCGCCGGCGAATACCCCGCCGAAGGCCGGTTCAGAAAGAAGGCCTCCAGGACTCTCATCCCGAAGATCAAGATGAAGGCGCCCAGCAAGGGATTGTGGTAGGGCGATACCGGCGCGCCGAAATACATATACCCACCCACGTATACCAGCAGGGGCACGAGATTTGCCAGGGCCAGTCCCGCGCGCGCCGTCCAGGGTCCGCCCGACGTGGAAACTTTCCCAGGGGCAGGTGAAAACGCCCCGAAGCCTCGAAAAAAGCCAGTAAAACGCCCAGTCCAATCTGTAAGCCCAGCGCGAGGAAATGGCGAGGAGACCAGGGTGAAATAAACAGGAATTCGAAAAACTCGCTCAATTTCTCGATCTTATATGAGGGGGATCATTTCGCCCGGGCGCCTCCCCGGGATGGGAGCGGGACAGGGCCAATAAATTGGTTGTTGAATTTCCCGTCACCGAGTTTCTTGAGATCAGGTATGAAAGTCAGACTCTCCATCATTTTCGGAATCATCCTCAGCGCCCTGCTGGCCCTGACCCTGTTCACGGGGGGCGGCACGGCGGGCACCCTGGTCATCGCCGACGTAAAAGAGGTCGTGACCAAACCGGAACGCTATCGTAATCGGGAGTTGCGCGTGCGCGGCCACATCAAGCCCGGCTCGGTCCTGCGCTATGGCGAGAAAGCGGACTTCATTCTGGAATTCGAGAAGTCCGAACTGAAGGTGCGCTTCGACGGCTCCACCCAGTTGCCGGACACCTTCGCCGACGGAGCGCCGGCCCGCGCGGACGGTCGCCTGAACGCAAAGGGAGAACTAATCTCCAACAAGGTCGAAGCCAAGTGCGCGTCCAAGTACGACGCCAAGCACGCGGACAAGAAGAACAGCGGCAAATACGATTACGGTTCCTTCAAGAAGGATCAAATCAAAACCGGTAAGAAGAAAAAGAAAAGCAAAACCGGAACCACGTATTAATCGATTTAATCGGCCCGTTTCCACCGCCCGACTTCGCGGGCCCGTCCCCCTTTCACCAGTCAGCAATAGAGGTTAGCAATTTGAATGAATTAGGCGCCATCGTACTCGTTTTTTCGGGGGCGACCGTTATGTTCTCCATCCTCATGTCCCTGCTGGGACTGAGCCTGCGGACGGAACGGAACCTCCTGCGCTTCATCTCCCTGGAAGTGCTGGATCGCTACCGCTCAAAGCGCGCTACGAACCACGCTCATCTGGGACGCGCGGGTCTGTCCCACGGATTCGCCCGAAGCGTGCTGGGAGTTTGGCGTCCGTTTAAATTCATGCTCTTGCGAGTGAGCGGCCTGCGCACGCAAGCCATGGCGCTTGAACTGGCGCGACGCGCCCTCTACGCCAACTGGGCTCTCATCGGCCTGGCGTTTACCGTACTCATCATTCTCATGATCCAGGGCGATTTGACCAATCGCTACGTCGTCAGCAATTCGGCCATCGACCTGCCGGTGTTCTTTCGCATTACCGGAAGCTGGGCCGGCTCCAGCGGCAGTCTGCTGTTCTGGTATTTCCTGCTGACCCTGTTCACCGCGGTGGTGGTCATGCAGACCCGCAAGAAACTCTTCAATCGCCTGCCGGTGCTGTTTCTGTCCCTGGGTCTGTTGAATTTCCTTTTCGTTCTGCTGTGTCTGTTCTTCCAGGACGCCCAGCCCTTCCGTCAGTTCGCCGTGACCATGAAGTCCGGCCGGGGCATCAATCCCCTGCTGCTGCATTGGGCCATGATCATTCATCCGCCCATTCTCTATGTGGGCTACGTCAGCTTCGCGATTCCCTTCGCAATCGCCATGTCCGCCGTCATCTCGGGCAACCTGCGCGAAGACTGGCTGAAGCTGATTCGCCGCTGGTCGATTTTCGCCTGGTTCTTCCTGGGCGTGGGCATCCTGCTGGGCAGCAAGTGGGCCTATGAGGAGCTGGGCTGGGGCGGTTACTGGGCCTGGGACCCGGTGGAAAACGCCAGCCTGATGCCCTTCCTGCTGGCCACGGCCTTCCTGCATTCGCTGATCGTGCAGGAGCGGCGGGGCATGCTGCGCTTCTGGAACATCCTGCTGATCACCCTGGCCTACCACTTCTGTCTGCTGGGGACCTGGATCACCCGCAGCGGCGTCCTGCAGGGACCGCACACTTTCGCGCAGTCGACCATCGGCACGCCCTTCATTATCTACATTGGTATAAGTTTCACGTTCTTCATGCGCTACCTGTATTTCGAACGACACAAGCTGCGTCCCGCGCGAAGACTGGAAGCCGTAACCTCGAAAGAGGGCAGCATGCTCATCAACAACTTCCTGATGGCACTGGCCACGTTGATCGTGCTCATCGGCGTGTTTTCGCCCCTGCTGCCGCTGGACTGCGGCTTCGCGGGAGGCGACGGCTTCTCGTGCCGGAACGTGGAATGGAAGCAGAGCACCTACAATAAGATCATGGTGCCGCTGGGCATTATTACCCTCTTTCTCATGGGGGCGTCGCCCCTGCTGGCCTGGCGCAAGGACGCCGGCAGCGTGTACGCCCGCAATCTGCGCCTGCCCCTTATCGCGGGCGTGATCGGCGGGCTTGTCTTCGCGTTTACGTATCGCTTCTTTTTCACGCGCGGTTCAGGCGATTCCTACTCGGGCGCCTGGGGGCCGCCCATCATCTCCGAGATCATGGCCGTGTTGACGGTGGGCGTCTCGATCTTCACCCTCTTCGGCCTGGGCCTTGAGTACTGGCGCGGCACCCGTTCCCGCGTTCTGCGCTTCGGCGAAAACTATCTGCTGGCCTTCACGCGTCTCGTCCTGCGCAACAAACGCCGCTACGCCGGCTATCTCGTGCATCTTTCCATCATCTTTCTGTTCATCGGCTACGCCGGGGCGGCCTTCAAGGAAACGCGCAAGTTCTCCTTTCACTACTACAAGGTAGCCCAGGAACCCGGCACTCCGTCCGTGCGCTACTTCAGTAACGACAAGGCCTATCTGCAGGGCTATGAAATCCAGGCCCGGGATCTGTTTCTCAGACCGGTGTTCAAGGAGAACGCGGATCGCAATAATCCCGTGCACTTCACGGTGGGTCAGCAGGCCCATTACGTCATTCATCGGGGAACCGACCGCAAGCCGGCGGCCAAACAGCCTCCGGGCACCACGGCCTTCGCCTTCGCCAATCGCGAAGCTCCCCTGCACGCGCGCTTTCTGAAGTTCTGGTTCGGCATCATTCTGGACGGACGCATGATCACGGAACGCCAGTTCCATCCCCAGATCAACCCCGTGTCGGGGGGCGTTCAGCGCGACCAGAATCGCGTAGCCCTGCGCACGCCGACCAGCGAACCGGACATTCGCTCCACCTGGAACGAGGACATCTACATCCAGCTAGGCGCCCTAAAGGATCCCGTCACCGGTCGTAATCCGAATCTGACCCATCTTTACGAAGCCTATTACTTTCGCGGCACCCGTCCGTCGGAGTACCGTGAGTTCTTTCCCAGCGCGCTCGTGGGCACGCTGGAGATCTGGATCAATCCGCTGGTGAAATTCATCTGGCTGGGTTCGATCCTCTTCTTCGTAGCGGGTTTGATCATCCTGGTGCCCCTGGGAGAACGGGGTCTGGAGTAACCCTGAATTTGCTGGCCGGCACGCCCGCGACCCGCGGGTATGCCCCATGATCGATATTACGGGAAAACAGTCTTCGCTGCGCACGGCGGCGGCGGAGGGTCGCGTTTATTGCGCGGATTTCATTCTGGAGCGCGTTCGCGCGGATAATCTGCCCAAGGGCGATTTGTTTAATATCGCCCGGGCCGCCGCGTACATCGGCGCCAAGCAAACCGCGAATCTCATTCCCCACTGCCACCCCGTGTCCATCGACAACCTGGACGTCAGCTTCGAAACCCAGGACGACTGCATCGCCATTTTCTGTTCGGGCAAGTCCATCGGACGCACGGGTATTGAAATGGAAGTCCTCACGGCGGTCAGCACCGCGGCGCTGGTGATCTACGATCTCCTGAAACCCGTCAAGAACGCGTCGGACGAAAAAGCGCTACCGTAAAGCGGGTCCAGTCGCCTGCTGGAGAAAAAAGGCGGGCGCTCGGATCACCGCCGCTACGCCTATCCGGGCCTGAGCGCGGCCGTGCTCGTCGCCTCGGACGGCGCCGCCGCGGGCAAGCGCGAAGATAAATCCGGACAGATCATCGAGGAGATGCTGGCTAAATACGGACTCGACGTAAAAGACTACGTCATTCTCC
The DNA here is from genome assembly GCA_964530305.1 of uncultured Leptospiraceae bacterium. Classification (GTDB taxonomy): domain Bacteria; phylum Spirochaetota; class Leptospiria; order Leptospirales; family Leptonemataceae; genus CAZGYS01. The sequence goes on along the minus strand of CAZGYS010000169.1, from coordinate 5,189 downwards.
CGGACGAAGAAGATAAGATTCGGGCGCGCCTGGAGGAATGGATTGAAAAGAAAATCGATTTCATCTTCACCACCGGCGGCACGGGTCTGGGCCCCCGAGATATAACGGTGGAAGCCGTGCGCGCCCTGGGGGAACGAGAAATTCCGGGTGTCGCGGAAGCCATGCGCTCCTTTGGGCAGGACCGCACGCCGTTGGCCATGCTTTCGCGCTCCCTGGCGGTCGTTGCCCAAAACTCGATCATCATCACCCTGCCCGGCAGTTCCGGCGGCGCCAGGGAAAGCCTGCAGGCCATTCTGCCCGCGATATTCCACGGCGGTCTCATGCTCAAAGGCGGCGATCACGAAGGTTAGACCTGATTACCATGGGCTGACTACTGCTTGACAAACCGGTTCACGGGAGCATCCTGTCCGGGCTCTCTAGTAAGAGATGCCGGAGTAAATTCAGATAATGAAAGTTCTGGTCGTCGACGATTCCTACATCATTCGCAAGGCACTGCAAAATTTCATCACCAGCTCTCCCAGCGCTCAGGATTTGCGCATCGTGGGGGAAGCAGCGGACGGCGTCGCGGCCATGAGACTGTTCGAGGAAAAGGATCCCGACCTCATTACCATGGACATCACCATGCCGAAGATGGACGGGCTCACCTGCATCGAAAAAATGATGAGTCTCAAACCCTCGGCCCGCATCATAGTCATCAGCGCCTTGAACGACAAGGAAACCGCCTTGCAGGCCCTGACCAAAGGCGCGCTCACCTTCATCCCGAAACCTTTCTCCCGGGAAAGCTTTGAGAAGGGATTGAGTAAAGCGCTGGAAGGCCCGGACTCCTGAATCCCATGAATACGTCCGGTGGCCGGCGGATACCCATCGTATTCAAACTGCTGGCGCTCTCATTCTTCTCTTCCCTGCTTATTATTGTAATTCTCAGTTACAATTCCTATAACTATCGTTATCAGGAATTACAGGAGAAATTCGGCATAGCGCTGTTGCACATCGCCGTGAGCGCCGCCGCGGAAATACCCGGAGACAAGCACGCCCGCATTCGAAAACCGGGAGACGAAAAGCTGGAAGAGTTCCGCGCCATCCAGGCCATCCTGGAACGTAAACGCAAGCTCCACGGTATTCAACCCGACACCATCTATACCTTTCAGCGCACGAAAGACCTGGCCAACATCCCCTTCGCGGTGATGCTGCATCCCAAACCGTTCATCGCGGACAACTACCAGCCGCCGCCCGAAGTCCAACGCATAATCAAGCGAGCCTATGAAGGTACCGCCGTTCGCACGGGTTTGTACACGACCAATTTCGGACAATGGATCTCCGGCATCGCGCCCGTGCGCGACTCCCGAGGGCGAGTCGTCGGCTTGTTGGAAGTGGACTACAAGGTGAACAAGTTCTTCAGGGCCTTGCGCACGCAGTATTTACGAATTTTGTTTACCGGAGCCGTGGTCACCGCGCTGGGCCTGCTGTTGAGTTTGTTGATTGCCAATTCTCTTTCGCGGCCCATCAAGCAATTGGAAGCCGCTTCCCGAAAAGTACAGGCCGGGGACTATGACGCGCGCGTGACCATGCTTACCAATGACGAGTTTCGCGTCCTGGGAGATACCTTCAACTCCATGGTAGGCTCCATCAAGGAATCCCGGGACAAGCAGGTAAACTATTCGGAAAGCCTGGAACAGATGGTTGAGGAACGAACCATGGTTCTGCTGGAGGCCAAAACCGAGGCGGACACCATTCTGCGCAATGTTACCGACGGAATCTTTCTACTTCAGAGAGACGAAGACCGCTTCATCATCGCCAATGAGCATTCCCTGGCGCTCACGCGCATCCTGGACTTGAACGACGCGGGCGGCGTCGACTTTCTGGAACTGGTAAGTCGCCATGCTTCCGAGGAACTGGCCCGCACCACCGGCACCTACCTGGACCACATGTTCAACCCGCGCTTCGACGAGGACGCGCTGGAAGCCCTGAACCCGCTGGAAACCGCGGACTTTATTTTCCAGGATGAGAACGATCACGACACCCGTCGCCATTTGATATTCAAGTTTCGCCGCATCATCCTGGACCGACGCATCACCCAGCTCATGGGGGTGGTGTCCGACGTCACCGAGCAAAAACGCCTGGAGAGCGAACTGGAGGCGAAGGAGCAGGACAGTCGCGACCGCATGGGCATGCTGTTCAAGCTGTTGCACGTAGACGCCTTCATGCTTTCGGTTTTCCTGGAAGACGCGGCGCTGGAACTGAATATCATCAATAATCTGTTGCGAGAGTCGCGCCCGGGCCAGGACTCCCATCGCCTGCTGGAAGGCATCTATCAATCGGCCCATACCATCAAGGGCAATGCCGCCTTGCTGGAACTGGATTTTCTGGCCGGCCCCGCCCATGACTTTGAGGAACTCATCGAGGAACTGCGTCGCCGCGAGGACCCGCGCGGCGAAGACTTCCTGCCCCTGACCATCCAGTTGAGCGAAATGTCGCGCGTCATGGACGAAGTC
>CAZGYS010000169.1:0-2687 GCA_964530305.1 uncultured Leptospiraceae bacterium | reverse complement strand
GGTGAACTGCTCAAGCGCTTGAATACGTTTCAGACGGGTTTCCAATCGCGCGTGCCCCACGCGGGCCTTTTGTTAATCCGTTCCATCGAGAAAACCATAGTCGGCCTGGCCCACTCCCTGGGCCGACACGTCCGGGTGGATCATGATGATTTCGATCACGCGAACATGCCCGAACACAAACGCAAGGACATCAAGGATGCCCTGATACAACTGGCCCGCAATTCCCTGAAGCACGGCATCGAGGATCCGGCTGAGCGGGAAAGCGCCGGCAAATCGCCCGAGGCGAATATTCGCATCAGCTCAACGCGCGAAGGCGACGCGTTCACGTTGATTTACAGGGACGACGGCCGCGGGCTGGACGCCGAAAAAATCAAGGCCCGGGCCCTGGAAACCGGCCCCTGGACGGAAGCGGAGATTCAGGGCTGGGGCAAGAAGGAACTCGTCCGCGCGGTCCTCACTTCCGGATTCTCCACCCAGGAGGAAGCCGATCATCACGCCGGTCGCGGCCAGGGGATGCCCATCATCGCCGCGGCGGGGGAATTGGAAATCGATTTCGAGCCGGGCGAATTCTGCGAATTTCGCCTGCGCATGAAAGCCGAGAACGTTCAGGGCACGTAGATCACGGTGGTCATGGTGCTGCCGATGGAACCCGGCAATGTAGCCTGAGTCACCGTGGCGCCGTTATCCGTGGAATAGAAAAGCACAGGCGCACTGGAAACCGAATCGGTGCCCACGAAAACAACGCTCGAACTTCCATTACCGTAAATACCGCTCATGTTCACGTTATTGGCGAACGTGGTGTTGGTGAAGGTCCAATTGCCGTTACCGCCGTTCGTGGAAAACCCGAAGGAAGCATTGCCGCCGCCGTGTCCGGCTACGAAGAAGCGGCTGTTCTGATACGCGGTAACGGTATTGTTGTTACCGAAATTAAAACCGATGTCCTGCCCGGAGGTGAAGCTGGCGCCATTGTCCGTGGAAAGGCTCTCTCGCGGACTGGTTTGCGCCATCAAGGCCACCACGCGTCCATTGCCTACGGCGACGGCTCCGCCGGAGCCGACCACATTGCTGGCCGGAGTCGGCGTGGCCGCGGTCCAGGTCGAGTAGGGAGAGTCCGCGAACCGAATGTAGGGCGTTTCCGAAAAGGCAACGACGAAACGAGAGCCGTCGCACGCCAGACCGCGCAGGGCACCCGTCGAAGTGGAATGCACCGTGTGGGGGCCGCCCCAGGTGGCACCGGAGTCGGTCGAAGCGAAGGCGCGCAATTGAGTATTGCCGGTATCATTGTAGGCCACGACGATATTCGTTCCGCAAACGGCCAGAAAGTCCCAGGGAAAACCCAGACCGCCGCTGACGGTGATCTGACTCCAGGTGGTGCCCGTGTCCGTGCTGGTCCAGATGACGCCGTTGGCGGAACCGTCGGTGTTGATGCCGTAGAGGGTAGTGCCGATGATTCCAATCTTATCGATGGACGTGGGACCGCCGGAAATGGAAGAACTGGTCCAGGTGACGCCGTCCGTGGACGCCAACCGGCTGCCGTTATTGGTATAAGCCAGGAAAGTCATGGGCGTCGACGGCGTCGTGGTGGTCGTGGTGCTCGGCGAATCCGTGGGATTGCTTGCCACGATGGAAGTCAATGGTTCCACCAGGGCATCGTCCAGCTCCAGACACGCGGACGCGTGTAAGGCCGCGCCCAGAATCAGGATGTTCATCATTGCTCTTTTCATGATCTTCCCGCCTTAGAATACGAAGTGATAAGAGATATTCGCGCGCACGCCCGTACGCGTCGACTGGAGCCCGCCGGTATCGGTGCCGCTCGATACGACCTCGGGGAAAATATCCCCCGACCAGCGCGAAGAGGCGCTCACGTCGTTGCGATCATCGTCCGTGATTAGTTCGCCCCGCTCCCAACGAAAGCCGTCGTAAATTATATGTAGAAACTGCAGACCATAGGCGACGGCCAGCAGAGTCACGCCGCGGTTGTAGGCATTGATCCGGTCGTCATAGCTGGTGCGTCGTTGCGTATACAGGGCCGCGGACAAGGTGTTGCGCTGCTCCTGAGTGGTGGCCGCGAGACCCGCGGGGCTGAGTACCGCGGCACCCCATAATTCAATCTGACTTCTATTGTTGTTCTTGGCCGAGAGTGCGGCGGAGCGCGTCTGTGAAATCCAGATGAGGCCCACGCCGGTGGTGATGGAATAGAAATAACCCGGAACTTTTTGCCCGATGGCCAGGTGCCCCCAGCCGGGAAGCACCAGGGAACGCCAGGCGAAGTCCCAGTATTCGATGGGTTCGTCCGGCTTATCCATGCCGCCTTCGCGGACGGCCTGGCGCATCAACTTGAGGCGTTCGGCCCGCTCCCGCGCCAGCGCCAGCAGGGCTTCGCGCTCTTCTTTTTCTCGTTCTTCCTTAAGTTTTCTTTCGTTTTCCAGGCGCAGGCGTGCCAGTTCGCGCTTGCGAATCTCTTCTTTCTCCGCCGCCAGTCGCGCGCGTTCCGCCGCCTGGGCCGCGCGTCGGGCCGCTTCCCGCTTTCTACGGGCCGCCAGGGCTCGGCGCCGTCGGGCGGCCCGGGCCTTGCGGCGAGCCGCGAGCCGCTTTTTCATGGCTTCTTCATAGCTGCCGTACTGAATGGCCCGCACGTATTTCTTACGCAGGGTTTTGCGGCCCCTGGGCGTGCGAATGGTAAGGTG
>CAZGYS010000168.1:5107-10986 GCA_964530305.1 uncultured Leptospiraceae bacterium | reverse complement strand
TGGTCGACGGATCATGCGCCGTCCTTTTGATTGACGGGCGGACGCGCCGGGCTAAAATACCGGGGGAGATGTATATGAAACGAATGGATGCCGGCGAAAATATCTTTCGAAAAAATATCTTCGGGAAAAACAGCCGACGCTTCGCAAGCGCGGCGTGCCTCACGGCGATTTTCGCCCTGACCTCGGTGGGCTGTCTGAAGGATAATGAGCAGGGCGGATATCTGGAGTCCGGCCTGGCCATCCTGGCGTCGTCGCCCACGCAACTGTACACCGGACTCTCGGGAATTCCCACGGTGATTACCCAGAGCGCGTCCAATGCGTCCGCCATCAGTACATCGCTTTTTACCAATGCGCTGACGAAAGCGCCTCCCGCAACGGGCTCCAACGGTTTTTCCAGTCTGGGACAAGGTTTGGATGTCGGCGATAATACGCTTCTACAGGGCATCACCACGGTCTTTAATCCGGTCAAGGACGTGATTCGCGGCAATGAAGAGGCCGTGACTTTCATCGGTGGTTTGATTCAATTGCTGCGCACCGTGCAGCCCAATGGTCAAATACTGCAAGGCACGGACGTCTGGGAAGGTCAACCGGCGAAATTTCAATATCAAGATGATAACGTCACCCACGGCGTCGGCGGCAAGAAGCTGGAAGTCTGGTGGGACAACGCTCCGGCCCCCTATAACAGTCTCAAGGCGCTCGAGTTGCGCTTTCGCGATCTAAATAATGATACCAGTTCCGATCAAAACGTGAACGGCGAAGTCTGGGCGCGCGTCATAAACGGCGCGGGCACGGCTCTGTTCACGGTGCACATCGACTTTGATTATACCGCCGCCACCAATGTGCGCGCCATGTCCGTCGTGCTGCAAAACACGGGCGTCAACGCGAACGAAAAGGGCCACTTCTATCTGCGCAATGAAAATGGAATCACGTCGCTGGACGGAACGTTCACGGTGGCCAATCACGCGGACGGCGTATCGGGCGCCTCGGCCAATCGCGCTTACGTTTTTACGGCGGCGGGAAGCGATACGTCCGGAAGAGGCGTAATCAAGGCGGCCTTTCCTTTGGTGTCCAATACGAATACGAATCCCTACGGCAATGGTCAGGTGGAGGCCTTCGCCGAAATCTGGACGGACTGGTTCCTATCCAACGCCACGGTCTTTCCCCTGATTACGTCGGTGGTGTTGCCCGCCGTCTGTCAGAGTTTGACGCAACCGTCCAGCGCGAATCCGACTTCGCCCTCGGGTTCCACCGCCGCGCAATTGTTGACCTGCATGGATGCCGTGCGCGCCATTCAGCCCAATCAATTCGACTCGATTTACTTTCTGCCGTCCATTCAGAATCCGGCCTACTTTTCACTGGTCGATAATGTGGTGAATTTACAAGCCGTGGGAGCGGCGCCTTCCGGAGACAGCTCCTATGCCTCCGTCGAAGCGCGGACCTTGCTCACCGTTCGCACCACCAGTGATCCGATTTACGCGGCGGACCTGACGGCCAATGCCGTCAACACGCTGGACATCGTCGCCGGAACCAGTTTGCCCGCCACCGCCCAGTGGAGCACGAGCGATACCGCGCCGTTTTGAGGGCGCGTTTCGACGGGGAGCGTCGCGCTATTATTGATTGACATCGTCGCGACGGGTTCGTAAGCCAGCCGAACCCTTCCGCGTACTGATGAACGAATACGAAAAAATTCCGGTTATGCTGGTGGACGATTCCAGCATCATTCGCGCTATTCTGCGCGAAGTCTTGAACGAGGATCCGGAAATAGACGTGGGGGCCTACGCCTCCAATGGAAGACTCGCGCTTCCACGCATTCGTCATTATAATCCCCGCGTCGTAATCCTTGATTACGAGATGCCCGAGATGAACGGGCTCGAAACCTTGAAGGCCATTCGTGAGGAACATCCGAACATGGCCGTAATCATGTTCAGTTCGCACACGGTGACGGGCGCGAAGATCACCCTGCAAGCCCTGGATATCGGCGCGTCGGATTTCGTGCCGAAGCCGGAGTTCTCGGGCGATGAAGATCCGCGCGAATACATTCGCGCGAACCTGCTGCCCCGGATCAAGGCCCTGGGAGGCGCCGGGGGCAAAGCCGGCGGGGACAACGGCGCGGCCACGAATACCGGTTCGCCGAGTAACTCGGCGAGTAATGCGGAGACCGGCGGGGGCCCAGCGGTAAGCGGCCCCCCTCCCGCGCAGACTGCCGGTCCATCGATTGCCGCCGTCGAATCAGCGCGGCGAAAGCGTCCCCCGGGTTCGCCCATGGCCCTGCCCGGTAAGTTTAACTTATGCGCCATCGGAATCTCCACCGGCGGTCCGCCGGCTCTGCGGGAATTGCTGGGTCTCTTGCCCGAAAGCCTCAATGGAAGCGTGGTCATAACGCAACATATGCCGCCCCTGTTCACGGAGCAATTGGCGGTGAGTCTGGATCGGGATTCGGCTCTGACCGTCCACGAGGCGCGGGACGGCCAGTCCGTGAAGCGTGGGCACGTCTACATCGCCCCGGGCGGCTATCACATGCTGCTCCAGGCCGAGAAGGATCACATCGCCGTAAAACTGGACGAATCGCCTCCCTATCAACACTGCAAACCCTCCGTGAACCTCATGTTCGGTTCGCTGGTGGACTTGATGCCCCGCAAGACCCTGACCGTGATCATGACCGGCATGGGACGGGACGGCTACGAAGGCATTCAAAAGCTCCATGAGGCCGGTTCCTACATTCTGGCCCAGTCCCGTGCAAGTTGCGTCGTATACGGCATGCCGGCCAATCCCACCGAAGAGGGCCTGGCGTCCGAAAGCCACGATGTGAAGGGTCTGGCCAAGCGCATCATTCATTTCCTGGGCACGGTCTGAACCGGTCGCGGTGCGATACCGGCCGAGGGTCGGACGTTGCCGCGGCTCGCGGGCCGGGCTTTTTTTACCGCTTTGCAAATACCGGCATCGCCGATAATGGAAGCAGCGCGTAATATCCCGCGGCCCGCGCCCGCGTCATATCGAATGCCCATGGATGCACTTTTCGAAAGCTTTGTAACCGAGACCCAGGACATACTGGACGAACTTGAGGAGGCCATCCTCTCCCTGGAAAAAGGCGCCGACCGGGAAGTCGTCGACCGGGTCTTCCGGGCCGTTCACACCATCAAGGGTAATTCGGGGCTCTTCGACGTTCCCAATATTACGGAATTATCCCATAAGTTTGAAAACGTGCTGGGTAAGATTCGGGCGGGTGAGCTGGAATCGAAACCCTTCATGATCGATATCTTCCTGTCCTGCATTGATATGCTGCGACGCATGGTATCCGATATCGAAAACACCTTTCAGTATGACATCAGCGACCTGACCACGAAGCTGGGCGCGATTCTGGAGGGAGGCGAAGTTGACGTCGGCGATTCCGACCGAGCGGCCCGGTCCCAACCCGAGCCGGCTCCCGCTCCTCCGCAGGCGGCCCAATCCGCTCCCGAGCCCGCGCCGCCCGCGGCCGAGCAACCATCCGAGAGTGATAGCGTGCAAGCCGATGAGCCTTCCCATCTGGACTATCCCATTCGCCTGGAGAAATTCATTGCTCGACTCCAGGATGAGCTGGAAGGCGTCGAAGACGAGCTCGTTGAAATTGAATCGGACTTTGAGTCCTTCGATTCCGCCCATCTCTATAATCGCCTGATCGAATACCAGGCGAGCGCCGCGGAACTGAAGCTGGAAAAAATGGCGAGCCTGCTTCTGCATGTGGCTTCCGCCCTGGACATGCTCGCCATGGGCAAGCTTAAACCGGGCGATACGCTGGTTGATCTATTTCTATTGTCCACCGACCGAATCCGAACCATCGCGGCGGATGCGACTAGCGACGGCCGAACGGATATCGCCGAGTTGGTCGGCCGGTATCGTCGGCTGGAGAACTTTCAGCTTATTTCCAATCCCGGCAAGCGAGCTCCGGTCGAACGTAAAGCCGCGCCCGCGAAGGACGTCATTCCCGAGTCCGATGATGCCGAGGTTGCGGCGGAGTTTCTGGAAAAAGCCCGCGAAACCGGTCGTTTTCTGTTGTTGTTCGGAATGCGCCTGACCATCGAAGAGGGGCGTTCGCGTAAACTCTACGAGATCTTTAAGGGCCGTAACGCCGACATTCTTGATTTACAGGCGGACGAAAGCAGCGACGATTTCATCGAATACCGGACGGTAGTCCTCGCCGATCGCGATGCCGCCGCCATGGGTCCCGACCTGCGTCCCCGGCCCTTGTTCGCCAATACGCTCTTTCGCCCCGAGGCCGCGGCGGCGCAATCGGCACCCGAGCGCCGAACCGAAGTCGAAGGCGAATCCAAACCTGAATCCAAACCGGAACCCAAAGCCGAACCCGCTCCAAAACCACCCCTCGAACCCACGCCAATCGGCGCGCGGGCTTCCGTTCCCGGGGACGGTCCGGCATCGCCCCCCGCGCAGGAAGCGGTGCCCATGCCCACACCCCAGGCCAAAAAAGAAACCCATCTTAAAGTACCCATCGAACTCATCGATCAGGTCATCAACCTGGCCGGCGAAACCATCGTCGCTCGAAACGAACTGGTCCAGCGCATCGACTCCGTACGCGAGCCGAGCTTGATCACCAGCGGCAAAAAGATCAGCTTTCTCGTAACGCGCCTGCAGGAAGGCATCATGCGTACGCGCATGCAGCAACTGAATGTCGTCTTCGGAAAAATTCCCCGCATCATTCGCGACCTCGAACGAGTTACAGGTAAGAAAATCGATCTGATCATCGAAGGCGGCGAAGTGGATCTGGATAAGACCACCATCGACATCATCAATGATCCCGTGATGCACATGGTGCGCAACTCGGTCGACCACGGCATTGAAACCGTGGAAGAGCGCCTGGCGGCCGGTAAATCGGAACACGGGCAATTACGCATCCAGGCCTTCTTGCGCGGCGGCAACGTCATTTTGAATATTCGGGACGACGGCAAGGGTTTGAATTTCGAGGCGATTCGCGCCAAGGCGATTGAACGGGGCCTGGTTACCGAGGAGCAAGCCCGGGAGCTGGAGCAGGAGCAAATCGGAAATCTGATTTTCGAGCCCGGCTTCTCCACGGCCGCCGCCGTCACGACCATCTCCGGCCGCGGAGTGGGCATGGACGTCGTGCGCTCCAATATCAACCGGGCCGGTGGAAACGTCCAGGTTACGTCGGCCCCCGGCGAAGGTACGCGCATCACCGCCACCTTGCCCCAGACCCTTACTATCATCACCTGCCTGATTGTCCGAACGGCGAACCGGCGTTTCGCGCTTCCGCAACAAAACATCGACCGGCTCTTGAAAGTCCAGGAAGAGCGGCTGGCGGTGGTGGAGAATCGCCGGATCTACAAGCTCAACGACTACTTCGTGCCGGTGTTCTACCTGCGGGACGCCCTGCAACTGGGGCTGGATGATTCCGAAACGGAGTCCCGGGGAACCGAATACCTGGCCATCGTTCGGACGGAACACTATCATTTCGGGCTGATCATCGACGAGATCATGAACCCCGAGGAAATCGTAATCAAGCCGCTGGGTAAGTACTTTCTGGAGCTGGGCTGGTATTCCGGCGCGGCGATCATGGGCGATGGTGAGGCGATTTTGATTCTCGATGTTCCCGGCATGGCGCGGGGACTGGAAATACAGAAACGGGCCCAGCAAGAAGTTCGGGATGAGCGTTCCACCATGGACGATGTGGGCTTGAACAACAGTTACGTGCTGTTCGAGTTTCACGGCCAGCGTTTCGCGGTGTCGGCCGCGCGCAAGCCCCGCATCCAGAGGATTCGAGAGGGCGCCCTCAAGAACATGGTGGGCTTTAATATTCTGCACGTGGACGACGTCATCGCGCCCGTGCTGGTATTGAATCGATACTTTCGCTTCAAGAAGGAGCGCGA
>CAZGYS010000168.1:0-5097 GCA_964530305.1 uncultured Leptospiraceae bacterium | reverse complement strand
CCCATGGAATTCGCGCTGCTCTTCGAGCGCGACGGCCATCTGATGGGCATCGGCGCGTCCAGCATCGTCAACGTAATTCACGAAATGCCCGAGCTGGATACGAAAAAGTTTCGTAAGGATTTCATCATGGGCACGGCGGTGATCGAGGAACGTTCCACCATCGTTCTCCACGGTGAAACGCTCCTGGATGATCTACTGGCCGACTTCAAGAACTATTCGCGTGAGGCGGTTGGAAATGTCTGAAACTCTCGTTGAATCCGGCTCAAACGGCGTGGTGGCCGAGGACCATATGCAGGCGCTGGTGTTTTCCATCGGCGCAAAGCTCTTTGCCATGGACATTACGCGTTGCCGGGATGTAAGTAAACCGCCCGGTATTACCTCCGTTCCGCTGGCGCGGGATTTCATCGGCGGCATCGTGAATATTCGCGGTGAGATCATTACCGTTTTCGAACTCCCCCGTCTACTGGGGTATCCGGACTCGGATGCCGCGGATCCGCCCGTCGTCATTCGCGTCAAAACCCCGGGCATGCTCGAGGCATTGCGAGCGGATGCCATCGTTGATACGGTGACTTTCCCCCTGACCGAATTGGAAGAAGCTTCTTACCATTTAAGCGAGCATGAAACCAAATTCATCAGTCACGTGGCTCAGTTGGAAGGGAAGCTGGTATTATTTATTGACGTTGGTGGAGTTTTCGATCAAATTAACCGGAGCTTCGGCGAAGTAAATGAATGAATCCGACACAATTCCCGTGATGCTGGTGGATGATTCCAGCATCATCCGCGCGCTCCTGCGCGAAGTCCTGAACGAAGATGGCCGCATCAACGCCGGGGCCTATGCCTCCAACGGTAAGCTGGCGCTTCCGCGCATTCGTCACTATAAACCTCGGATCGTAATTCTTGATTACGAAATGCCGGAAATGGACGGACTGGAGACCTTGAAGGTCATCCGCCGCGAACATCCGGAAATTTCCGTCATCATGTTCAGCAGTCACACCGTCGCCGGGGCGAAGGTCACCCTGGAAGCGTTGGAGATCGGCGCGTCGGATTTCGTTCCCAAACCGGAATTCAGCGAAAACAGCGACCCGCGCGCCTACATACGCACCCATCTTATTCCGCGCATCATCGCGCTGGCGGGCGCCGCGCGAATCAGCCGGGGAACGTCCGCGGCCTCCGGTGCCGGGAGCGGCCTGCCGCCTGCGTCGACATCGGCCTCGACGTCCTCGTCCACGAGCGACGTCATCGCCGGTGTCGAGAAATCACCCGGGGCTCCCATTGCCCGGGTTGCGCCGGCCACCACGCCGCTGCCGGGTAAATTCAATATTTGCGCCATCGGGATTTCCACGGGCGGCCCCGTGGCTCTCAAGGAGTTGCTGGGATTATTGCCGGCCAACTTGAACGGCAGCCTCTTGATCACCCAGCACATGCCGCCGCTCTTTACGGAACAGTTAGCCTTGAGTTTAAATCAGAGTTCGCCGTTGACCGTCCAGGAAGCTCAGGATGGTCAGCCGGTAAAACGAGGCAATGTCTACATCGCCCCGGGCAGCAAACACATGCTGCTGCGTGCCGCGGGGGATCGCCTGACGGTGAGTCTGGACGATTCGCCGCCCTACATGCACTGCAAACCGTCGGTGAATCGCATGTATTCGTCGCTGGTGAAACTCATGCCGCGCAAGACCCTCACGGTCATCATGACCGGTATGGGGAGCGACGGGACCGAAGGGATTCAAGATCTCCACGCGGCCGGTTCTTATATTATGGCGCAGTCCCGCGAAAGCTGCGTCGTCTTCGGCATGCCGGCCGGTCCGACGGAGAGTGGTCTGGCCTCGGAGAGTCACGACATTAAGGGCCTGGCCGAAAAAATTACGTACTATCTGGGAGTGGCCTGATGGAAGACGGTCGCCTCCGTCGCGTACTCAAGGATAAGATCGGAATCAATCTGGAGGCCGACAAGAGATATCTCCTGGAAAGCCGTTTGAAGGAACTGATGCAAAGTCACCGGTTGGAGACGTTCGATCAAATCGCCGAGAAGATCGAAGTTGAAAACGACGCGAGTTTCCTGAACCAGGTTATTGATCGCATCACGACGCGAGAGACCCGTTTCTTTCGCGACGAACATATTTTTGAATCCTTCGCGCGACGCATTTATAAGGAGCACGCAATCAACCCCAACGGCGGCGGCGGCCCGGTGCGCATCTGGTCCGCCGGCTGTTCCAGCGGTCAGGAGCCCTGCAGCATCGCCATCAGCTTGCTGGAGCACCTGGGGTCCGCCATGCATCCGTTCTTGATCGACGCCTCGGACATCAGCGAAGAAGCGCTTAAGAAGGCGCGTTCCGGCGTCTACAGCTCCTTCGAGTTGAGTCGCGGAGTAACCGACGTAATTCGGGACCGCTACTTCGAGCCCGCGGGCGACGACTTTCGCGTACGCGAGGATATTCTCTCCCGAATTCATTATACCCGCGTAAACTTTCTGAATCTCCTGCCCGGGGGACCCTACGACGTCATCTTTTTTCGCAATGTGGCCATCTACTTCGAGGAAGAGACGCGTCGACGAATCTTCGAGGCCTTGTATCAATCCCTGCGTCCGGGCGGGGTTTTGATTCTGGGTTCGACCGAAACCGCGATTTCCTACCTGGAGGAAATGAGAATCGTCGAAGTGAACATCGCCCGATTCTATATTCGATAGCCTATGGAAGACAGCAAACCCCGTATTGGAATCCTAACGGACACCGGTCCCCTGAACCTCTTGATCGAAAGCGGCATCGATGGGGAGCGCTTCGAGAGCATGATCTTTCAGTCCGATATGGAGGATCTGGAAAATCGCATCGCCGAGGCGGAGCTTGCGTGCCTCTTCCTGAAAACGGAACTCAAGCAGGCCAATGGCCTGGAGATTTGCGCCCGCTTCAAGGGCGATAAAGACCTCAAGAAGATCCATATCGTATTTATTTCCACCAGCGACGACGTGGCCGGGCAGGCCATTCAGTATCGCGCGGATCACTTTCTCAAGGTTCCCTTCAAGCAAGCGGACATCGTCGATCTGCTGAACAAGCAGATCAAGGAAGAGAAGACCATTCTCTACGTGGACGACAGCGATATTTTTCACAAGGCCGTGGTGCCGGATTTGAAGGCCGCGGGATATCGCGTGCTCGAGGCGTGGGACGGCAAGCAAGCCTGGGACATCGCGCGGGAACAGCGCGTGCACTTGATTATCTCGGACGTGGAAATGCCCGAGATGGACGGATTTACCTTCTGCGGCCACATCAAGTCCGACGCGGGACTCAATCACATACCGGTCATTATTACCACGACGCTGGACAGCGAGGAGTCCATCGAAAAGGGTTTCGCCTCCGGCGCGAACGACTATTTAACCAAGCCCTTCGTAATGCCGGAATTGCTCAATCGCGTCGAGGGGCACTTGAAGAAGTCCGGCGGTCGGCGTCGGGAACGCATCATGGTCGTGGACGACAATCCGCGTTCGCGCAACATCATCACTCAGGCCCTGCGCTTCAACGGGTTTGATCCAATCGAGGCCCGCAATGGACGCATTGCTCTTTCCAAGCTGCGCGCGGGAACGGGCGATGAATCCTTTCACCTGGTCGTCACGAATTACCAGATGCCCGTCCTGGACGGACATCGGCTGGCGCTGGAGATTCGCGGGGACGAACACCTGGCGGCGCTACCCATCATCATGATCAACGGGCGCGAAAACCGAGCCGACGTGGTGCGCTTGCAGTCCGCGGGCATCCAGGCCTTTATCGTGAAACCGTTCAACGCGGATCGCCTTACGGCGGAAGTGGAGCGGGTCCTGGCGCAGGATCGCCTCAAGCGCGAAAGGCGCATGATGAAGCACTATCTCACGGACGAGGCCATCGACGCGGTGGCCCGCGCCGCGGATACGGGCGAAGACGAGATCATGGTGGAAAATCGTTTTCGGACGATTCTGTTCACGGACATCGCCGGTTTTACGCCCCTGTGCGAAAACCTCTCGCCCCACGAAGTGGTCGCCTTGCTGAACACCTACTTCGACGTGATGGTGAAAATCCTGATCTCCTACGGCGCCGATATCGACAAGTTCATCGGCGACGCCATCATGGCCCTGTTCGACGGCCAGGAAGACGGGGCTCATCGCGCCGTGTGCGCCGGGGTGGAGATGATTGGAGCGCTGGGCGGCGTACGCAAGGAGACCGGCATCGACATTCACATGCGGGTCGGCATCAATTCCGGACACTTGATCATGGGCGACATCGGCAGTCTCCATTACCGACGGGATTTCACCGTGATCGGGGACAATGTGAACACGGCGCAACGCCTGGAAAGCAATGCCGGCGTGGACGGCGTACTCATCAGTCGGACGACCTACGATTTGCTGGAAGGCAAGGTCCAGGCGGAAAAGCGCAAGCTCATGCTCAAGGGCAAGAAAGACACCTTCGAGGGCTACCAGGTCAAGAAGGTGCGGCGTTACGTAAAACCGGAATAATTCCGAGAATTTCCCTGCCTCTAATTTCCAAAATCTACCGATAATAATCGTGGTATGTCGGGCCTGATCGTGCCCGGCCGAATTTGAATCAAAAGCCGCGTCGGACGGAGACCAAAATGTTGCGAAATTGGAAAATACAGGCTAAACTTCTGCTCATGGTGGGACTGTCCCTTCTGAACGTGGCCGTCATCGTCGGCTTCGCGATTTTCAGCATGGGCGCCATCAAGGACGAGCTTGAGCAGATCCAGAAAGAAGACATAGTCCTGACCAAGATTTTTACGAAAATCACCGAGCACCAGCTTGAACAGGCCGTTGAATTCGAGCGCCTGGTGCGCTACGGTGAGCTGGGTAAGAAAAAGCTCTTCAAGAAGCATTTAGATAAATTTAATTATTTCAAGAAAAAGCTGCGGGGCGAAATCAAGCATGCGGAGAAATTACTGGGAGACATCCTGAAAAAGGAACATGCTGACAAGATCCAGAAGGAATTCGAACAGCTCGATAAATCCATGAAGGAAGCCCATGAGCTGCATGACAAATATGAAGCCGAGGCGGGCAAGGTCATCAAGCTGCTCCAACGCATACGCCGTCAGATTGCCACCCAGAATACCGAGGATCACCCCAAT
>CAZGYS010000167.1:6676-11012 GCA_964530305.1 uncultured Leptospiraceae bacterium | reverse complement strand
CCTGGCGCGAAGTCCTGGCGGGCCTGTTGACCATGAATGTCTTCGTGCACCCGGACTCCTGGCAGCCGGCGGCCTGGTTCGTTTCCTTCATGGGGCTGACGATATTCTCCTTCGGCAACGCGGCGTACTTTCGCGAGAACGTCTGTAAGTACGTTTGCCCCTACGGGCGCTTTCAAACAGCCTTGCTGGACAACCATTCACCCATCGTCGCTTATAACAAGAAACGCGGCGAACCCAGGCGGGAGAAAGGTCAGAAGGTTCAGGATGCCGGCGGCGATTGCATCGACTGTCATTTGTGCGTGCTGGTTTGTCCCACCGGCATCGACATCCGCGACGGACTGCAGGTAGGTTGCTTGCATTGTGGCCTGTGCGACGACGCTTGTACGCAGGTCATGGCTAAATTTAAGAAGGAAACCCTGATCGATTATCGCACGGTGGAGCAGGTGGACAATCCTCGGGCGCCCCAGCGCTACTTTCGACCCCGTACGGCGATTTACGGTACCATCCTGGCCATGCTGGCGATTGCTTTTACCTACCTGGTGTGGAATCGCGTGCCCCTGTACGCCGACGTGCTCCGGGATCGCGCCGTCTACAATATTCATATTCCCGGCGTGGGTTACCAGAACGGCTATGAGTTGCACGTGGCCAATCTTTCCGAGAAAAAGATGCGTTTTACTTTCGACGCGAAGGGCGGGGGATTTGAAATTATTCGCCCCCGGGTGAATCATGAAATCGGTCCGGGTGGTTTCGAAAAAATTCGTTTCATAGTACGTTACAGGGCCGCGGAAAAACCTCCGGGCAATTTGCCCTTGCGCATCAATGTACGCGACGCGGATCAACCCGAGCATTCGCGCCGACTGGAGAGCGTGTTTTCGTTTCCCCGTTAAGTTTCAATTGTCAATAAAGGATGGGCAGGTATGAATTCTCTACACAGGACTTTGATGATGTTGTCGGTTTGCTTCATCATTATGCTGATCTGGCTGGTATCGTTTACGGTCATGGCGTTCGGAGTGGATGAACCCATGATGGACCGAGCCTACTATCGCAAGGGCATGGACTATCAGAAGCGCCTGGATTCCCTGCGAAGGGGAGCGGACCGGGGCTGGTATCTGGAAACGAACATCCGGGACGGTCGTCTCCCGGCCGGTTCGGAGCGTATTCTGGTATACCTTCGCAATCGAAACCGTAGCGTGTCGGCGGCGAAACGAGCGGTGCTGTCCGTCGTGCTGGAACGACCCGCGTCCACGCGCGGTCGCCTTCGGCGGCGCCTTACGCGTTCTCGTCCCGGAACGAACGGCGGTCGCGTCTTCGCGGTAAACCCGCGGGTGCCGGCCGGCGGATACTGGGAGCTGATCCTGGAAGCGGAGCTGGACGGCGATGCGCGGGTCTACCATCGCAAGCGCTTCTACGTTGGACGTTAAATCCTATTGCCGCCCGAAAAAACCATAACGATACGATAGTTAAAAGGAGCGCCTATATGCCCGGACTTTCCATTATGTTGCCCATCGCGGTGGGAATCGCCTTGTTTTTCCTCATCGCGTTTCTGTGGAGCCTGGCGAACGGCGAATACGACGATACGGAAATGATGAAGTATCGCCTGCTCATGGACGACGCCGACGACGTGGACCGAACGATAAACGCCGAAGTCGAAAAAAAGGAATCGGTCTCATGAGTCCGGCGCTTCTGTCCATGGCGTTCGTGCAGGGTCTTGCCGGCTCGGCGCATTGTCTGGGCATGTGCGGACCCTTCGCGCTCGTTCTCTCCGGTCCCGAGGGGCGTCGGCCGCTCATGATTTTTTTGTATAACGCGGGGCGGACGACGAGCTATGTCGTGCTGGGGCTGACGCTGGGTTTTCTGGGCGCCGCGGCGAATCGCTTTTTCGCCGGACTGCCGGCCGCCGTCATCGGAGGCGGTTTCATTATCTTATTCGGGCTTTCGTATTTGTTTCCCGGCTCTCGCCTGGGCGCGAAATTCGCCGCGCCGCCGCCGTTCTTGAGAAAATTACAGACGCGAATACTGGCCATGGGCGAGTATCGCGGTCTGTTCGCTTTTCTCTTCGGCGTTTCCACCGGCTTACTGCCCTGCGGCATGCTGTACGCCGCGTTGGGTCTGGCCGCCGCCTCGGGCGAGCCCCTGACCGGCGCGGCCGCCATGTTCGCTTTCAGTATCGGGACCTGGCCCGCGTTGTTTCTGGCGGCCGGGGCCGGGCCGCTCTTGAGTCGCGTAAATGGAAGGACGTTTCGCGTGGCCATGGCGGTGCTCATGATTGCCATGGGTCTGTTTATCATCGGTCGCCGACTCATGGGAGGCGGACATGAGCACAAGCATCATGGCCAACCCCGTCACGGCATGCATATCCACCATGAACGCGGCGAACATCGCCTGGTCCATGACGGGCAAGGAAAACATCCATGAACGCGATTCGGGCGGCGAAAGCGTCCTGTTTTCATTGCGGCAATGAAGTCCCCCCGTCGCCGCGCGCGGCCGAGCCGGTCGGCGATCGGCCCCCGAGGTCGGAATCGGAAAAACAGTTCTGTTGCCCGGGCTGTCGCGCGGCCCATGAGATTATTGCCGGCGCCGGTTATGAAAACTACTATCGCTTTCGAACGGGCTATTCCCCCCGGCCGCGGGAAAAAGAAACGGCCGTCGACGTGCTGTCCGCCCACGAGAAAACGCTGGCGATCGACGACGAAAATCGCAAGCGCGGAGTATTTCTCCTGGAAGGTTTGCATTGCGCGTCCTGCGTCTGGCTGAACGAGAAAATCCTGAAGGGCGTGCTCGGCGTAGTGGACGCGGAAGTGCGCCTGGCGACCGGTCGCGCGTATCTGACCTGGGACGTTTCGCGCGTTACGCTGGCCGAGATCGGCGCCGTGCTGCGTCCAACGGGATATCGACTGGTGCCCTTCAATGAAATCGGCGAACGGAAAACCCGAAGCGCTTCGCGAGACCTGTTGCGACGCATGGTAACGGCGGGATTCTTCGCGGGCAATTCCATGTTGATCAGCATTGCCCTGTACGCGGGCTATCTGGGAGAGATGGAACGGCATACCCGCAACTATTTGCACCTGGCGGGCTTTCTGCTGGCCGCTCCGGTTTTCTTTTACTCGGCCAATGTGTTTTTCAAGAACGCATGGGCCGGCTTGCGAAATCGAATCTTGACCATGGACCTGTTGACGTCGCTGGGAATCAGTCTCGCTTTCGCATACAGTACCTACGTAGCCCTGACTCAGCGCGGCGAAGTTTACTTCGACTCCATCTGTTTTATTGTGTTCTTCGTATTGCTGGGGCGCTGGCTGGAGGGAAATTTACGCCTGAAAAGCCTGGAACATCTGGAAAACCTGCGTCAGAGCGCCCCGCGCTTCGCGCGCGTACGCGAAAGTTCCGGCGAAATTCGAACCGTAGCCGCGGGAGAACTGCGTCCGGGCATGGTCTTGCAACTGGCTCCCGATGAACGGGCCCCGGTGGACGGCGTCCTGCTGGACGCGAAAGTAAATCTGGATGAGTCGGCGCTTACGGGAGAATTTCGTCCCGTGCCCAGGAACCGAGGTGAAATCATTGCCGCGGGAACGCGAATTCTGGATGCACCCGTGGAATTGCGAGCCGTCTCCACGGCCGCTAACGGAGCGCTGGGGCGGATTGAGAAGCTGGCCGCGGAGGGCTTGCGAACCGTCCCCGGGGACGCCATGGCCGGGGCCTCACGGCGATTTGTCGCCTTCGTGCTCATGGCGAGCGTGGGCGTCTTCTTCTACCGGCTAAGCGAAGGGTTCGACGCGGCTGTACTAAACACGATTGCCTTGCTCATCGTAGCGTGCCCCTGCGCCCTGAGCCTGGCGGTGCCGACCGCCTACATCAATGCTTTGCAACATGCTTTTCGCAGGGGTTGCCTGGTGAGAAACGGGGAAACCCTGCGGGCCCTGGCTACGGTTAAGCACCTGGCACTGGATAAGACCGGCACCCTCACGCGGGGTAAACCCGAGCTCACGGGTACGCGCGCGTTCGGAGTAAGCGCGGCACGCGCGCTGGATGTGGCGCGGGACATGCAGGCAAGCGCGGGAATTCGCCACCCCCTGGCCCGTGCTTTTCTACACGTCGGCTCGCCGCGCGGCGAAAATGGCCCGTCTGGGATGACGACTCGTTATGCTCCGGGGCGGGGAATTCTGGCGCGTCGCGAGGGAGCTCTATGGCTCCTCGGTTCCGGAGCCTGGATGCGCGAACTGGGACTGAACGAGCCCGTCGACCATGGAGATTTGATTCGCGTTCACCTGGCCCGAAGGAAGAACGGCCGCCTGGAGCGCGTGGCGATTTTCGAATTGGAAGACGATGTACGACCGGAAGC
>CAZGYS010000167.1:0-6641 GCA_964530305.1 uncultured Leptospiraceae bacterium | reverse complement strand
CCCGCGCTCCGGCCATGCTCCTGGCGGAGAAGCTGGGGTTGGAGCGCGTCCTGGCCGAAAAATCGCCCGAGCAAAAAGCGGATATCGTGGCCGAGAAAAGCGCGGACGGCGGCGTGTGCATGGTCGGCGACGGCATCAATGACGGCATTGCCCTGTCCCGGGCCGACTGCGGGATCAGTTTCGCCCATGGGGCCGACACGGCCCTGGGGTCCGCCGATATTCTTCTGCTGGGCGAAGACTTGCGGGACGTGGGCTTTTTGTTTCGCCTGGCGCGCGCTACCCGGGCCGCCATTCGTCGAAATCTCGCTTTTGCCTTCGTCTACAATCTGACCCTCATTCCGCTGGCGTTCGCGGGGCTCCTGAGTCCCCTGGCCGGGGCGCTGTTCATGTCCGCCAGTTCCATCACCGTGAGCGCGGCCGGCCTGTGGATCCGGCGCGTCCGCTAAATGCGGCGGAGGGCCGGCCTTTCAGCCCCTTTTCAGGGCCATATTTGAACATATTTCACGGTTTCTCAGTACAAAGTCGTAGAAAAGTCCGCGGTGGTCGGATTGCGCGGATTCACGTCCCGGTCCATAATAAAGGTATAAAAAGGGAAAGATCGGAGGTCCCCCATGTATTCCACCAGTAATCTCGATTGTTTGCAATGCTCGAAACGTAAGGTGTGCTGTTTCCGTGAACTGGATGACGAGGCCATGGAAAGTCTTACCGATGAGAAACGGACTTTGATTTACGCCCGGGGTGAGACGATTTTTCATCTGGAGGATCCGGCTCAGTACTTCTACTGCATTGAATCCGGCCGCGTCCAACTGTTTCGTTCCAGTCCCAACCGGGACCAGAGTTTCACCATCAAAACGCCGGGAGCCTGGATTGGCTTTCGCGACGCAATCAGCAATGGGTCGTATCGCCATAGCGCGCGGGTGCTGGAGGAAACCATTGTCTGTCGCTACAATCGCGATTTGCTGGATCGTTTCATCGAAACTCGTCCCGCCTTCGCTCGCAGCCTGACCCGCGAACTGGCGGAAGGGTGGACTCGCGCGGAACACCAAACTTATAATCTGGGCGCCCGTCGCGTCACCGAAAGACTGGCTGATTTTTTACTGGAGCTGGAGCAAAACTCGGGAGACAAGGAAGAAATCGCCATGCCCCTGACCCGCGAAGTGCTTGCGACTCTACTGGGCACCACCACCGAAACGGTGATTCGCACGCTTTCCGATTTTAAGAGTCGGGGGTGGATCGACATGCGCAAGGGACGCGTCACGCTCAAGGAACGCGGCCACCTTGCGCGACTCGTCGCGGAGTCCTGAACGCGCCGAAAAAAAAAGATGACCTTCGGGCTCCCGACGGCGAAGGTGACTCGCCATGTCGGGATCATCAAACGCTTCTCTTAATAAAAATTCATTTAATATAGTCGGCGCGGGGATCGGCGGTCTGTGTGCGGCCATGGCCATGAAGCAGGCGGGTATCTCCGCGCGAATCTTTGAGAGTGCTTCCGAGCTGCGCCCGGTGGGAGCCGGGCTCATGCTGGCCAGCAATGCCGTGCAGGCCCTGGCCCACCTGGGGCTGGAGGAGCGCCTGCGCGAAATTACCCACGTGCCCCGGGTCGTGCGGATTTGTGATTCCGAGGGGAAGTCCATTCAAGAAATTGAGAACGAGCGCACGGCCCATGTGTACGGCCATCCAGCCATGACCGTGCATCGCGCGGATTTACAGGCGCTCTTCATGGAAGAGTTAAAGGCTGAACAACCCGTGCTGGGTAAGACGCTTCAGGACGCTCGGGCGGACGAAAAAGGAACGCGCATTCGCTTTGAGGACGGGGACGAAAGCACCGCCGATTATTTGATCGCGGCGGACGGAATTCATTCCAGGGTTCGCCTGGGTCTACTTCCAAAAAGTCGTCCTGTGTACGCCGGGTATACCTGCTGGCGCGGAATTACGGATCAGGTGCCCGAGGGTTTCGACCCGGAACTATTCACGGAAACGTGGGGCGCGAAAGGTCGCTTCGGAGTCGTGCCGTTGAGCAAGGGTCGCGTCTACTGGTTCGCGGTGGTGAATGCGCCGGTCAACGATGCCCTTGCCGCCGCCGCCGGTCCCGACGAACTGGCCGAGATCTTTCGCGACTTTCATTTTCCCATTCCTCAGTTGATCGAGCACACGCCGGCCGCGGGCATTGTTCATAATGATATTCTGGATATTGATCCGCCGAAAAGCTACGCCTTCGGGAGAATCGTCTTGCTGGGCGACGCGGCCCACGCTGTTACGCCGAATATGGGGCAGGGAGCCGGCCAGGCCATCGAAGGCGCCGTGATTCTGGCCGAGTGCCTGAGGCATGCCGGTTCTCCGGAGGAAGCGTTTCGCGTATATGAGCGCGCGAAAATGGGCAAGTCCCGGTGGGTGGCCAAAAGCTCCAGGCGATTGGGCAAGGTCGCGCAGTTGGAGAACTCCTTCCTGCGTCGTTTACGAGACGGATTTTTTCGCGCCATACCCGCGTCCGCGAACGAGAAGGGCATGCGTAAGTTATGGAGCTTCGAGCTGCCTTCTTTTTGAATTTTGGAACGCGATGGACCGGAGGTTAAGTCCGGTTGATTTTCGCCGCCAGCTTCGCGGCTCGATTGGAAACCGATTTGCGGGGGTCTTTTGCCAGCCTGGCCAGGCGCGGTTTCAGCCAGGTCCGTAGGCGTGAATTGTCCGAGCTCCAATCGAAAAGAACTTGCATGGTCGTGTTCAGGACGATCCAGTCTTCGCTTTTTTCCAGGTTCTTTTTCATGATGCGCAGAGCCGCGCTTTTTTGTTCGGAAGTCATGTCCCCCTTTAATTCATCAAAGAGCTGGGCGATGGTCCATTGGGTCGAAGCTTGATTGATCTTCGCGATTTCCTTGATGAGTCGGTCCGTCAATGGTACGAGCCAGGCTTGCTTTTCCTTGCAAACCCGTTTCATGGCATTGGATACCCGTAGCCGTACTACTTCGTCTTCGCTGAACCAGCACTCAAAGAGTTCCTTCAGTTTGGAACGGTTCTTCAGGACCTGATTGACGACCTTGACCGTGTTGCCCAGGGAGTTGGGGTGACCTCCCGTGAGCATGGTTTCAAATCCGGCTTTCGGCATGGGCCGATCTCACGGGCGGGGGAAGCGACGTCAAGCATTGGCGCCGGCCATGGCTCGATCCGGTTGTTTTACGGGCTCACGACTACTCAAGGCGTTGAATTGCGATCGAACTTGCTCCATGAGCAGTTTCGCGTCGTCGACGTTTTCCAGGAGCTCTCCCACACGAATGTCTATGTCTCCCTTCATGTTGTAGGCATTGATAAAAAAGGGCAGAACCGGCAGGTTGTAGCGTTTCGCGTAGACGGCCGCGCCGCCGTAGAGTTTACGTTCGGCCCGATACCCGCGAAACCACGTTCCCTCGGGAAAAACGCCCAGACCGGCCGGTTTTTCGCGCAGGCGGCGACGGACTTCCGCGGTGGTTTTGGGATCCTGTTTACGGCGATTCAACGGGATTAAGTCCATGGAGCGCACGATGCCCTTCGTCAGGGGTTCCTTGAAGTGTTTTCGAAACAGGGCGTCGAAAGAGGAGCGGGGCGGCGCGGGAGCGTCATAGCTGGTGAAGGCGGTGGCGTAAATTCCGTGCCGAAGCATCATGGCGCGAATCAAAAAGGCGTCATAGGGCATCGAAATGAATTTGAGAAAACGCGAACGCGGTTTTATGTGATTTGAAACGGCGATGAACGAACGTCCCTTGACGGCGTCCAGATTCGCGGTGTTTTCGTAGGCGCACGCACGGCGCCCGTATACGAAGCGCATGGGTTGGATCAATCCCGCGAAAAGTATGAAACCGATGAATCGCCCGACTATGTACATATCGTCTCCTGAACCTGGGACTCGTTTTTGAACCGAGCCCCTCCATGCTAATAGGAGCCCCGGGTGGAGGACAAGTTGCAAAAAAAGTCGCCTCGGAGTCTCTTTCGGCGGAAACATGCTTACGCGCTTCGCCCGCCGTCTCCATTAAAAGGCTGAAGGCGAGGTTTGCGGATTGCGCGCGATCGCGGAAAGTATTTGAAAATTCCCAGGCGTTCGGTATACAGGGGCCATGTGGGACTACCTGGTGAAGAAAATCCGACCGGGCAATGCTTCGCGTTCCCTGGAGCGAACAGCCGCCGCCCGGGGACCCGTGGATTCTCAGTCCGTCGAACCGGCGGACAAACATCCCGCCACCGAGCCGGTTCGAGGACGGAATCGCCGCTTGCTCTGCCCGGCCTGTTCGGGAGCCATGCGCGTCGAGACGGTCGGGGGAGTGGAGATCGATCGCTGCTCCAATTGCGGCGGGATTTTTCTGGACCAGGGAGAGCTGGAAGTACTCACCCACGATGAATACGGCGGCGGGGAAAATCCCGGCGCCTCGACTTCGGAGGCATCCCGGACGGGGGGCCGGACTTCCGGTCCTGCTCGCAACAAGCCGGGTTCCGTTTTGATATATACGCCTACCGGTTTGCGGGCCGATTGAAAACAAACCCATGACCTGGATCATGTTTTTTTTCTTGCGACGAGCTATGCTGGACTGATGTCTGTTTATGCTCGGTCGGCCGGGCAGAGCCCCATGCAGTTCCTGGTCTTCACTCCGCCCGTCTTCAGTTTCGCGGCTCTGGTCTGGGCCGGGTATCTCATGGCGCGCACGAAAGAGCAACGCGCGCTCCGGTTAATCGTCCCCGGATCGCTCGTGTTCATCGCGAACGTATATTTGTCCGTCGCTTATTGGGAGCACGGCGCCGGCCCGCTTTTTCAAGCCAATCTTATTTTCGCCGTACTCTGGAGCGGAGCCGTCTTTGCCATGGGCAATATCATCACGACCCTGGCGAATACGCGACGGAGTCTGAACGCCGGCGAAACCCGCGCCGAGGCCTTTCGCGATTCAATCGTGGACGGCGTCATCATGATTGACGCGGTGGGAGTGATTCAATCGGCGAACCCCGCCGCGGAGCGTCTCTTCGGTTATGAACAAGCGGAAATCATCGGTCGCAACGTGAACGTGCTGATGCCGGAGCCCTATCGCTCGGAGCACGACGGCTACCTGCAACAGTACATGCAAACCGGGCGTCGACGCATCATCGGCATCGGGCGCGAAGTCGAAGGCCGGCGAAAAGACGGCGGTACGTTCCCGTGTTATCTCTCCGTCAGCGAGTTCATCATTGAGAACAAGCGCTTTTTTACCGGCATCGTACATGACCTGAGCGAGCTCCATCAGGAACGAAACTTTATATCGGCCGTATTGAACGTGGCCGGAGCACTGGTGGTGGTCATGGACCGCGATGGTCGCATCCTGCGCTTCAATCGCGCTTGCGCGCGCATTACGGGTTACACTCTACAGGAAGTCCGGGATCGGTTCGTCTGGGATGTTCTCATTCCTTCCGAGAACGTGGACGCCGTTCGCGATTTGTTTCATGAAATTAGGGACGGCGATTACCCTCGCGCCCACGAAAATGAATGGCTTACGCGCGAAGGCGAACGGCGCTTAATCGAATGGTCCAATACCGCCCTGGCGGACGAACAGGGGCGGGTGCAATACGTCATTGCCACGGGAATCGACATAACCGAAAAACGCAAGGCCGAGAATGAAATTCGACGCCTGAGCCGAGGCATCATCGAGGTCCAGGAGGAAGAGCGCAATCGCATTGCCCGGGAGATTCACGATACGCTGGGTCAGTCGCTCATCGCGTTGAAATTTCAAATCCGCGATATCGACTATCGCAACGCCGGCAATGAAGCGCTGAAGCAGGACTGTGATCGCGTCACGGAATACATCAACGACATCGCCCGGGAGTCGCGGGAGCTTTCGCATTCGTTGAGTCCCATTTCCATGCGAAATCTCGGCCTGGTCGAGGCCGTGCGTGAAATGGCTCGTACTTTCCAGGCGGGCCATGGCATTGACGTTGAGTCGGACCTGGAGGCCATGAGCGGTTTTTTTTCCGAGGACTGGAATACGGACGTGTATCGCATGATTCAGGAAGCCCTCATCAATGCTTGCAAGCACGCGGACGCCAGGGAGATCAAGATCAGCGCCGCTCTTCAGGGCGACGTGCTGCGGGTCAAGGTGGCCGACGACGGGCTGGGTCTCAAGGGCGAGGCCGAGGAGCTTGATGGTCTGGGACTGCGCATCATGCGGGAAAGGGCGTCGCATCTGGGGGCGGGTTTCAAGATCGAATCAAGCGATGGTAAGGGGACGGAGGTGATCTTTGAGTTCCGAAAATGAACCCTACCATCTGATCCTGGCCGACGATCATCGCGTGCTGCGCCTCGGAATGCGAACCCTGCTGACTCGGACCGATGAATTTCAAGTCGTCGGGGAAGCGGGCAACGGACGTGAATTACTGGAGCTGCTGGAGAAGCATCCATGTCGCCTCGTGATCCTGGATCTTTCCATGCCGGAAATGGACGGCCTGAAGGCGCTGGACATCATGCGCACGCGCTTTCCCGACATACGGGTGCTGGTCTTTTCCATGCATCGCGAACGCGAATTCTTTCGCACGGCCCTGGCTCGGGGCGTGGACGGTTATATTCTCAAGGACGATGACCTGGAAAAAATTCCCGTGGCGGTGCGCGAAATCCGAGCGGGGCGGCTGCCCTCGTTCGAGACGCTGATGACGACCAC